>JASFIU010000344.1:0-5492 GCA_050122495.1 Desulfobacterales bacterium
TGGACCCGATAGCGCCTACCGATTCTGCGTTCCATCTTCCTCACCTCTTTGGATTGGGATGTAGAGAATCAAATAAAGAGCAATTTCCCTGCCAATATTTCGCCAGTGGACGGCAAATTCCGGAGTATAATCGATTATTATAAACAATTTAGATAGTTATGCTGTTATAAAAAAATAAATTTACATTCATTTTTTCATCGTGAGGTAAGGAATTGAAGGGGGTTGTGTGTATTTTTGTGTACAGTCGGTGACGATTTGAATCTAATTTGTTGACAATATAAGACTTTTTTAGCGTCGCAACCCCCGGCACATTGTATATAAAAAGATATAGCATGTACAATTTTTGATCTTTTGTGTACCCTTATTGAGACGCTGTAAAGATCTTTACCCAATGGAGGGAAAATATGAAATCAGTATTTGTTTACTGCCAATCCGTTCATATCCGTCTGGACACAGGGCCGGACATTCGCGAGATTACACCCTTGCTGGAGAAAATGATTCGTGAATCGAAAGTTGAGAACGGGGGTCTGTGTGCCACAATGGTCGGTTCTACAGGTTCACTGACAACGATCGAATATGAACCCGGGGTGGTGAAAGATTTAATCGCAGCTGTTAATCGTCTGGCGCCGCCTGATCTCGAATATGAGCATGAAAAAGCCTGGCATGATGGTAACGGTCACAGCCATGTTCAGGCCGCGTTACTGGGTCCCTCAATCGCTCTGCCGATTCGGAAGGGATGCTTGAAGATGGGAACCTGGCAGCAGGTTGTTGCCCTCAACCATGACAACCGACCCCGTCAACGGACCATCGAAGTCACCATCACGGGCACGGCTTCATAGCACATGGGTAATATCTGAAGGCGGGATTTATTCCGAAGAATGTGCCAACACTGGAATTGGAATAGAAGTTATTTGTTATTGGTTGATGGTTATTCGAGGAAGGGGGAAGCATTTGAACCTCAGATCGCAACCACCAATAACTAATAACAATTAACGAATAACCTATCTCTTTCGGCGGAGCCGATTCATGGCCAGCCTTAAACTGGTCTGCATGCGCCCGATCGCCTGGGCCAATAGACCGATTTCGTCTCTGGATTTGATATCGATTTTTACATTAAGCTCACCCAGACTCATGCGTTCGGCGGCATCGGTTAACTTCATCACCGGCGTAACGATGGCCCGGGCTGAAAACCACGCGATGACAGATACTAATAAAATCGTGCATCCCAGTAAGGTTAAAGCGAACTTTTGAACGCGGTTCAAAGCGGCAAATACCTCCGTGTCTTCCTGCTGCAATGCCAGAACCCATCCGTAGTTATTACTTCGTACGTGACCCAGGGCCGATTGCTTGTTTGGCAATTCAAATCGAGTGGTAATGGTTGTCCAACCTTTTTTGCGATAATTGGCGATCAATGGATGGCTGTTAAGGTTTTTGCGTTTGGCAACGTATTGTCGATTTGGATGGAAGATAACATAACCCTTTTCATCGACCAGAAACGCATAACCCGTTTTTCCGGTTTTCCAGGTGGCGATATTTTTGGAAATGTCATCTACGGTCATTGCGGCTGCCATGATGCCGACGGTTTGATCTCCTGATTTAATCGGCACTGCCAGCACAAGGGACGGTTTTTTTGAGGTCTTTCCGATCAGGGTTTGCCAACTGAGGTTTTTGCCGCGCATAATACTTTTGTAATATTGCCGGTCTGAGTAATCTTTTAGGGGCACATCATCATTTCTGGAGATGTTCATGCCATCGGTTCCAACCGTAAACACCAGGTACATCCACGGATATTGTTTTTGAATGGTTCTTAAAATCGGCCTTTGCTGTTCCCCTTTCATGGAAATGATCTCGGGAAGTTTTGCCGCTGTGCGCAAAATGGAAACGTTGTTGTTGATCCAGCCATCGACCTGATTTCCCAATCCCCGAGCTGTTTGCGCCATCAATTCCTCGGTATCGATTCGAATTCGGTCATTGGTTTCCCGCAGGGTGATCCCCCAGAATATGGCAAACGGCAACAAGCTGACGATTAGCATTACGGTAATAATTTTGCCGAACAGGCCAAAGCGCACTTTCTGGCCACTATAAATCGGAGGTGTTTCCCCGGCCAGTTCATCCGCTTCTTGAGGCGGTGAAACCGGGCGCTCCCTGAACTGTTCGGGCATCTGCGGCTCCTGATATCTTTCGGGCTCTGGTGCTTCAGGGGGGGCTGAGGGTTCACTCGGGGGGGCGGGTGTGGGTTTGGTTATGACCATGATGTTATTACAAGCTTTGCATTTAACCTTGGCGCTCTCGCCCTTCATTTTGGTTTCATCGACTCGATATTTTTTTCCGCACGCATCACAAATAATGTCCATCATGGGTTGTGCTCCTTAATTTAGGTTCGCTTTTTGTTTAAAATATCCATCATGGATTTCTTGAATTCGATCCGCTTAGCCTCATCGGGGATTTCATGAGAAAGGGCAGTTATCAATTCAGCGGCCTGATGTACCGGGATTTCAGGGGCGGTTAATTCCATATCTAACACAACCTCTTCGATTAAAATTTCGGCCATCGGACCGATGAGCTTGGATAGATTAATTTTAAGCGCTTGAAGAAAAATCTTGTCCAATACGGGAAGATCTTTTTTAACGGGCTCGATCAGTCTCTGTTCCAGTAACTTCGACAGGTTTTGTTTCAAAGTGGCTTCTTCCATTTCCACTTCATCGGCGATTTGATAAAGGCTTTTATTCTCATCAATCGCTATGAGTAAACGAATCATATCCGCATCCAAGGAAATTTCATTGCTATCCTTACGAATGACTTTGCGGTAATAGTTCTCAAGCTGACCGGGTCTACCAATATCCATTTTCTTCCGATTGACTCTAAAAGAACGCTAATCGTTTAGCTATACCGTTGGGTGGGCTACATCTATCGTATAGTTACCGACTGATGCGTTCCGGGATTAAAAAATTTTATGGTATTGAAAACAAAAGGGAATGGCCGGTTGTTTCTATTAACCTATAAGCTTAATGATAAAGGCGATTTTATGTCAAGGAAAAAAATTATCATGATATTTGATACTTGGGTTGATTCATGGTGTTTGAAGGTTAAATGAGCCAGGCTGACTGCGGATAGCCGCCGCCTCAGAAAAGCCGTTGGATCCTCCAGCAACTGATTATGCGGGCTATAACAGCTGATGGCACAGATCAACGCGCGGTGCGTTTTTATTTCTTATCAAGCTCTTGTTTTAGTTTTTTCTCCATCTCAGCAAAAAGGCTTTTCTTTTTTTCCGCCTGTTGGGTTTGAATGGACTCAATTTTTTGCGTAAGGCCTTTCTGGGATTCACGAAATTTTTTAAGCTCCTCTTCCAGCCGGCTCTCATTCTCACCGCGCGGAATTTCTTCGATTTTCAGAAAATCCCGGACAAACAGCCTGTCGCCATAAGATCCTTTGACGACGTCGATAATTCCCAGCTGCTTTAATTTTCTACAGAGGTAACTACTGTGTTCGATTGACATCGATAGGATTCGACATATATCTTCTACAGTCGGCGGAGTCTTATTTTGATGTTCACATACCCGTATGGCGGATATCAAAAGATGGGCATCTGTATATAAATCTTTATTTTTGTCTTCCATCATATTCCGGTTTTCTTTGGTGTCTTTTTGCTGTCAAACCTGGATTAAGGGGCTGCCGGCTGCACTTGACATCAGCGTTGTAGAAGAGTAACATTTCCCTAAGATTTGTCAAGCAACAAGGCATGCTGGCAAGGCCATACCCGGAATTTCGTGTGATGCAACCGAACCAATCACCAACCGGGGAGTCGCTTTTCTCGATCAATCGGTGGATTTCAATATTCCTTTTCAGCCCCGCAAGGAGGAAACAAACATGACTGAAATTGTTGAAGTAAATGCAAGACAAATACTGGACTCAAGAGGCAATCCAACAGTTGAGGCTGATGTGATGGTCGCCTGCGGTGCGGTCGGAAGAGCTGCGGTACCTTCTGGAGCGTCTACCGGAAAACGCGAAGCGCTGGAACTGCGTGATCGGCGCTCAAAACGATTTGGGGGCAAAGGCGTGACCGCTGCCGTAAAAAACGTTCTGACCAAGATTGCTCCGGCGATAACGGGCATGGATGCCGCGGATCAGACCGCACTGGATAATCGGATGATCGAGCTTGACGGCACTCCCAATAAATCGAAGCTCGGCGCCAACGCAATTTTAGCCGTATCGATGGCCGCCGCGCGCGCCGCAGCTGCGGCTTATGGTTTGCCCCTTTATCGATATCTTGGCGGCATCAATGCCAGGTACCTTCCCGTCCCCATGATGAATATCATAAATGGCGGGGTGCATGCCGCCAACAATCTGGATATCCAGGAATTTATGATTATGCCTTTGGGCGCAGACTCCATTGCTGAGGCGGTTCAGATGGGCGCCGAAACCTTTCAGCAGCTGAAAAAAATCCTTAAAGGCCAGGGATTCAATACGGCCGTAGGGGATGAAGGCGGTTTTGCGCCCGATCTCGAGTCAAACGAGGCCGCCATTCAGAATATTCTGCAAGCCGTTGAAGCCGCCGGTTATAAACCCGGCAAAGATATGGGCCTGGCTCTGGATGTGGCGGCTAGTGAAATATTCAAAAGCGGAAAATACATTTTAAAATCCGAAAACAAAAAGCTCAATGCCCGTCAGATGATCGATTATTACGAAGGTCTCATCGATAAGTATCCGATTCTCTCGATCGAAGACGGGCTTGCAGAAGGGGACTGGGATGGATGGAAGATTATGACCGATCGGCTGGAAAGTACGGTTCAGATCGTCGGAGATGATATTTTTGTAACCAATCCCAAGATTTTTAATAAAGGTATCGAGCAGGGTATCGCTAACTCGATTTTGATCAAGCTAAACCAGATCGGAACAGTCACCGAGACCCTTGACGCCATTGAATTAGCCAAACAGGTCGGGTATACCACTGTGATTTCACACCGCTCCGGTGAAACTGAAGATACCTTTATTGCTGATCTGGTCGTGGGCGTAAACGGAGGCCAGATAAAGACGGGCTCCCTGTCACGCAGCGACCGGGTGGCCAAATACAATCAGCTTATTCGCATTGAAGAAGAGCTCGGAGCCGCTGCGTATTTTTCTAAAGAACTATTTTAACATGGTTGCACGATCCAAGAAAAAATTCGGATTTTTTTTCTGTCTGTTTGTTGCCGTTTTGTATTCTAAGACGATCGGTGCCTATGTGCTCGAGGGCCCTCACATCATCGAGCTGATGACCGAGAAGTTGGGAGGCGCAACGAGTCTGTTTGTTTCACAAAAAGTGGTTTTTTACGTCATACAGTCTCAGCCCGAGCCTCGCAGTGAAAATGAGGATGTCACGGATGCAACGGCTGCGGTAAGCTCTCCTGATGATCAGCCGGCGACACCACTATCAGACGAGAACGTTGTGTTTCGGTCTGAATCAGACGAGAACGATGTGCTTCAGTCTGATTTTCAGAGTGAAAATAACAGGT
>JASFIU010000345.1:0-5491 GCA_050122495.1 Desulfobacterales bacterium
CCGGCTCCGAGGGGCCCGCCCTCATCTTCTGTGCAGTTACGCACACTTTATACAAAGTGCGCTCGTGGCGCACTATATTGAGAGAATATCTAAACTTCACCAATATTGTAGATATCATCTAATAGCAATAAAAATCCCCGACGTAATTCGGGGGCTATTTATTCTTTCTCGAGGGCATTTTTCTTAGATTTGATGACCATCATAAGGTTTGCTTCTCTATAAATCGCGAAATCTGTTTTTCTGTGGTTCGGTCGATATCGGGTTTTTCGTACGATGCAATGCGTTCCTTTACAATGCTGGATGCCCTTTCGCAGAGATCCTTGGAACCGGCTTCTACCCATTCATTATATCCCAAGCGCGTGAAAAGGTTTGACTGGAAATGTTCATTCCGGAACTGCTCGAGTGTGTTAGGATGGGTCAAATACTCACCGCCGATACCGACCTGTTCGATGGTTTCGAGATCGATCATTTCAGTTGAAACGTCGATCGGTTGCATCATCCGTTTCACCATGGCGATGATCTCTTCATCAATCACAAACTTTTCGTAACTCATTGACATATATGCACCTAATATACCACAGGAGTGAAGAAGAAATGTAATGCCGCTTCGCATTGCTGTGTAAAGACAAATCGCTGACTCGATACCAGCTTGCATGTCGGGCATATGGGCATCGGTCAGGTTGCCACCACTCCTACCAGGGATTCCATAGTATTGTGCCATCTGAGCGGTCGCCGAAACAAAAATGGATCCTTCTGGCGCGCCTATCGACAGGTTCCCGGTCCTCATATCGGTAACACCCCCCAAACAGCCGAAAATGACTGGCAAACCAGGATTGACGAGCTGAGTAAGGACTAGTCCCGAAAGAATTTCCGCATTCTGCAGGATGATGGTTCCCGCGAGCGACACCGGCCCGGTTGATCCAGACATGACGAGATTTTCAAACATGATGGGTTGATTGCCTTCGGCATAGGTCAAGATGGCGGCGGCCATGTCGTCAGGCCACATCAATGGGGAGACGGGGTTGATGGTCGGCAGTATCACATACTTGTCATGTGCGCTCCTATCATCACCCCACAAAATGCCAGCCATCTCGATCGCATCTTTTGCCGCCTGTTTCGGTGCAACTGATCCCATAAAGGGTTTGTCACCGTACACCATATTGGCCTGCATCTGATACAAATAGGTATGTTCTTTCTTGACATCCGAAGGTTCGATCATTTCGTAACCCGTCATATCGATTTGTTCTGATGTATGTACGAGCTTACAGAAATTGATGTAATCTTCCAGTGTGCCCTCCCGGCGCTCGCCTGTTTTCGTCATAATAAACGGCGATCCGTAACCAGGGGCACAGACCGGATCCCCTTCACCGATTATGACACTTTTTTCTGGATTCCGAGCGGTAATCTCGAATTTGTCAGGAACGGTTTCCAGTGCTTTCTGAATCTGCGATTCTTTTATAAAGACCTTTTCGCCATTTACCTTGATGCCGTGTTTTTTGAAAACAGAGAGCGCTCCTTCATTTTGAAAAACGACACCCGTTCTTTCCAGTAAGGCAGCTGAAGCATCGTGAATCTGCAATTTTTCTTTGTCTGTGAAGCAGTGCAACCGATCGATCATGGTTGGATCCTCCTTTGTCCTGCTGGAAGTTCTGTAATCAATTGACAGATGGGAACAATTTGTTCAAATGGGCTTCGAACCTGATAAAGTCATTTTCGACATCCGGGTTTTTCAGTACATCATGGCAGGCGAATGTTTCCAGAGGCTTCATCCCGAAGAATTTAAAGTTAAGGTGCATCGGCCAAAACAGATCATCAACTGCTCGACCGCCAAAGAATACCTGATTCGGATCATTGAACGCTTCCCGTGGCGCATTGTAAGTCAATGAAAGCATGTATTTCTTACCCGTCAACGTCCCGCCGGAACCATATTGCTTAGATGGATCTTTGCGGGTCCGGCCATCCCCATCACACATACGACCGTCCATTCCAGCGCTGTAGACCTCATCCATATACTTTTTAAATGTCCACGGCACGCCCATCCAGTTGCAGGGTGTCTGCAGGATCAGTACATCTGCCCATTGATGTTTTTCGATTTCTTTGTCGGCATTGTAATCATCCCTCATCGTAGTGAGCTGAATGTGGTATCCTTTGTTTTGCAGATGGGCTGTTGCCTTCTCAACCATTGACTGGTTCAGCTTTCCTTCAGAGAATGGATAGACTTCGTGTGCGTTAATAATGAATACGTTTTTCATGTATTTTCTCCTTCTAACTGTAGATTTCCATTTTGTTTTACGTTTCTGGATTGGCAGCGGTCCAGGCCTTGTCCAGCTCCTCCATGTCAATCTCCCGGTCCTTTTTCATCAATTCCGCAAGATTGGCATTGTGCTGCTGATACATGGATATAAATTTGTCTTCATCCTCGCGATGAATTCGGTAAAGCTCCGGCATGGTATCCTTGTCTTTTTTTCGAAACAGACGTCTGATTTTGTAAGCCTCATAAGGGTCAAAACCGAGAAGCTGAAGCGCATCCTGTCCTAATGTCAGGGCACTGCCGAAAGTTTCGCGACGGATGGTGGCGACACCAAGATCCATAAACTCAAAGGCCGCTCCACGGTCTACAGCATTGACCGCGATCTTAAGATGCGGATAATGCTTCTGAACCAGTTTAACCAACGCCATTGATTTTTCATGATCGCCGATAGTGATGACGATCAGCTCGGCCTCGGCAGCACCAGCCGACTCAAGCAGGTCCAGACGGGTGACATCGCCATAATAGACTTCAAAGCCAAATTTCCGAAGAATATCGACGTTGGCTTCGTTATGGTCAAGAATGACCGGTTTGATACCGGCTGACATGAGAAGCCGTCCAAGATCGGTGCCAAGACGGCCAAAGCCTGCCAGAATCACAGATCGGCCGCCATGCTGTATCTCGTCAGCCGGCCGTTCCGCCCCGCTATCCTGCAGGCGTGGTGCAATCAGCCGGTCATGCAGCAAGAAGAGCAGCGGTGCAAGAAACATGGATATGGCCACAACCGAAATAAGGGTTTCCGTCAACGACTGTGGCAGCACCCCATTGATTCTGGCGAACGAGAAGAGGACAAATGCAAATTCCCCGCCCTGCGCCAGTGCAAGGGCAAAGAGCAGTCGTTCACTGCCCGGCATTTTAAATACCATCGCAATGGCAAACAATATCATGGCTTTGATGAGTATCAGCCCGGCAACCAATCCGCCGATCTGCCATAATTGTTGATAGATCAGATTGAAATTGAGGCTGGCACCGATGGAAATGAAGAAAATGCCGAGCAGAAGCCCCTTGAAAGGCTCGATATCGCTTTCCAGTTCGTGCCGGTATTCACTGTCTGCAAGCACCACGCCGGCAATAAAGGTGCCCAGTGCCGGCGATAACCCGACAGCAGTCATCAGCAGGGAGATGCCGATAACCAGAGCCAGGGCCGCCGCAACAAAGACTTCGCGTATACGACTGGCGGCAATAGCGCGAAAAATCGGTCTGCTGGCGAATTTACCGGCAGCATAGATCAGACCGATCGCCAAAAGCACGACAATGAGTCGCAGGTGGGCAGGAAGCGTGGTGATATCAAAAAAGCCGCTGCCATGATGCGGGGCATCGGTGTGAACCACCGCTGTTGCTAATAGGGGCACTATAGCCAACATGGGAATGACAGCCAGATCCTGAAATAAGAGCACGGAAAAAATCGATTTACCCGGCGAGGTGTTCATCAGCCCTTTTTCGCGCAGGGTCTGAAGAACAATTGCGGTAGAAGAGAGCGCCAGGATGAGACCAACGGCAACGGCCTGCTGCCAGGGCAGAAAATATGCACAAGCGAGACCGATCGCTATAAAGGTAAGCATTACCTGGCTGCCGCCCATACCCAGTATCGGTGTGCGCATCTGCCAGAGCAGGGAGGGTTTGAGTTCCAGGCCGACTAAAAAGAGCATCATGACCACCCCGAATTCGGTAAAGTGCATCACCGTCTCGATATCGTCAATGAGTGACAGGCCGAATGGGCCAATCACAATTCCGGCGATCAGGTAGCCGAGAACGGAACCCAGTTTGCATTTGCGCGCCAGCGGAACAGCGATAACCGCGGCCGCCAGAAATATAAGTAGCTTTAGTAAAAACGCTTCCATTGCTACACCTCATTGATAATTGATTTCAGTTCGTAGTTCAGTAGTTCGCAATCGCGTGCCTTTGCAAGGTCCAATCGATTGTCTCGCAGGGCAATGAGCGTTTTGCGGTAACCCTCCGCATGGCGGGTGCATTCTTCTTTCGGAAGCCCTTGGTGAATGCCGAGAACCGCAAAAGGTGGCAGCCATTCCATCTGACAGAGGTTGGCCGTCGCCCGAAACGGTGTCGTGAGTTCCTTGATCGTGAACATGTTTAGGCCGCCGGCTCGATAGTTGCTTAAGTCACCTCCTGCCGTCAAAGCCTGAAAAGTGATCTTGCCCGCCAGAGCCGTGCCGGCTGCGCCGTAAGCCCAGGCGTGTTCGAGAACCAGATCAAACCATTCCTTGATGATCGCCGGTGTCGAATACCAATAAAAAGGGTGCTGAAAGACAATAATGTCGTGGCTCTCACAAAGTTTCTGCTCGTGGGAAACATCGATGAGAAAATCGGGATAGCTCGCATAGAGGTCGTGGAAGGTAATTCCCTCGAGGTTCTCCACTGCCTTTCGTAGAGCAGCATTGATTGTTGAGCGTTTGAAGGCCGGATGTCCAAAGAGAATCAAAATCTTGTTCATTATTTTTTCCGTTCCAGACGTTTCATCTAAGTCTTTTATTATTTGAGTGTGTCTGCTGGGCCAATTCGTTGCGTAAAGTCTGCGTGCATACCAATTTTTAGCCGGCTTTCATTGAAGAAACATTTAAGGAATCTGCCGCTGTTGGATGAAAGCCCCCGGACGGCAGTTGAATTCTGCTTTTGATCTCTCGAATCGAAAACCTTTAAACAATATAATCTGTAGTCCTTTATTCTAACCGGGGCCCAACCAAAGCATAATGCAAATAGAAATGACGTCCATAGTTCCGTATCAGGTAGTTTAGGACAGTTCACTTTTTTTGCGTGGCTGGTCTTCCGGCGGGCCCTGACTGTAATCATTAAAAGGTCCATCCCTTTTTATCACGGCTGCCTTGACGCCTTCTTCCATAGATACGCGCACAAACTCGCGGCCTTCCGGGGTATTTCGCATGGCACCATCAAGTATGGGGCCAAGCGTCTGGGTACTTTGCAGCCCCATATTGTCATAGGCTTGATTGACGATGAGTTTCATTGCCATCAGCTGGGTCATCGGTATCAGGGCCAGCTTTTTGGCCAGCTCATCAACCCTCTGATCGAGCTCTTCGAGCGGATAGGAGAAGTTGATCAGCTCAATTTTGGCCGCTTCCTTGCCGCTGACCCACTCTCCGGTCAGGGCATAGTACTTGGCCTTGGCCAGGCCCAGACGATACACCCACATTCCGGTCAGGTGGCAGC
>JASFIU010000346.1:0-5482 GCA_050122495.1 Desulfobacterales bacterium
ATATCTTTTCGCCGCGCATTCATAATTTTTAAGGTCTCTGTAATTGCGGCCCCGGTCTGATCTCCCTTGCACCCGATATAGCCCAATAGCAGACCGGCTCTCCATTTATAGGTTTGATAAAAACCGGCGGAATAAACCAGCCCCAAATCATCCCGCAGGCGTTTATACATCAAAGAGTCGCTGCCGCCGAATATATTCATCAAGAGACCGGCTTTCCAGTAATCCGGATGGATTCGCTTTTTACTCGGCAGGTTTAATATGATCTGCGATTGAATCTGCCCGGGTTTGTGAATAAGCGCCAGAACCGGAGGGGTAACCACCGGGTCCTTTAAACTCCGTTCCGGCGCCGTGGCATGCGGAAAGGCTTTAAAAAGCTTTTGCAGTCCGGCAATAATGTTCTCTTTTTCAATATCACCGGCGATCGCCACGGTCATGTTTGCCGGAACGAAATACTTCTTCAAAAATTGCTGTAAATCCTCCCGCGTAATATCGGGAATCGTCTGTAAACCGACAAGGGGATCCCGGCCGTAGGGGTGGTTTTTGAAATGCCAGATTTTGCTTTCCCGCATGGCCACCGACTGCGCATCTTCACCCTGCCTTTTAAGGGCAATCAATTCCTTATTTTTTAGGACCCGCAGCAAATCGGGATCAAAGCCGGGCTGCGTTAAAATCTGCTGCAAAAGATTCAATCCCTTTTCCCAATCATCCTTCATCACCGAAAGATGAACCGACGTCTGCTCTTCATCGATCGAAACCCCTATCTGAATTGCATTTTCATCCAGAACCAGTGCCAATTCATTGGGAGACAAGGTCTCCGTTCCGCCCTGCACAATGGAACTTTCCAGAATGTCGGTTAAGCCGAATTTGGTTGCATCCACATCAACGGAGCCCACTTTGAGTAAAATCGTCAAATCGATCAAGGGCAGCTCAACATCGGGCAGATAGAATACTTTAACTTTTTCAACATCAAATGTCTCGGGTTGCGGATATCGAATTTTCTCAGGATTGCGCTTAAAGGAAAGCGGGTGTTTCCATCCGGGCGGGGTGGGAAATTCGGATCTATTTTCCCGGCTTTCGGTGTAGCTGACATTTGCCGCTGCGCTACCGCTTACGCTGCGCACTTCGCTATATTTGACGGGCGGTTTTTCGGGCTGGCCGCCCGGAATAACGTAAACTGCAGTTTTATTATCTGGGCGAATATATTTGCGTGCTGTCTCACGGATATCCTCCGGGGTAACAGCATCGATTTTATCTAAATAGCTCGTCAGGTAGCGCCAGCCGATCTGAACCTCAAGGCTCGCCAGTGTTCCGGCCAGACTTTCGTTGCTGCGCATCCGATCCAAAAAATCGCGCTGATTGAGCTTTTTGATGCGTTCAAGTTCCCGGGTCGATACCAGGTCGGTTTTAAATTTTTCGACTTCGCCAATGAGCAGATTTTCAAGCCTTTCACAGGCCTGCAAATAGGCCTGACGTTTATCATCGGCGCTAATCTGGCCCCCACCTTTTTTCAGCTCCGGGGGCTCATTTGGTGATCCCCCGAGGATAATCATGCCGCCGTAACGATTATCCGGATTATATCCCCAGGCTTGAACGGCCAGACCGCGATTAATAATATTTTGGGTCATACGGGCGCCGCGACCATGACTCAATACCATTGTCAGGGCATCCAGCGCATAGAAGTCCGGCGTTCCCATTTTAGCGCCATGAAATCCGATCCGTACCAGCGGTGTCCGGGCGCCTTTTAAAAATCGGATGTTTTTTCGCGGTCCCTGCTGGTCCGGCTCCCGCGTCACCTTTTCGGTTGCACGTTCGCCGGCCGGATAACGCGCAAAGTAAATCCGAGCCCATTTTTTTGCCTCTTCTACGGTAACATCGCCAACAAGAACACAGACGGCATTTGCGGGAGTATAATATTTTTCATGAAATTCAATGGCATCGCGGGTACTGTATTTTTCCATGTCGCTTTTCCAACCGATAGTGGGATTGCGATAGGGATGGGCGGTGTATGCCGCTGCATTAAGATCCAGCCAGGCGGCACCGCCGGCATCATTGATATATCGGAAAGCCCATTCCCGCTGGACCACTTCTTTTTCAACATAAAATTCCCGCCATGATGGCTCAAACAGCTGCTCGCTGGTAATGGAAAACCATTGTTCAAGCATGTCTGACGGCACGGATGCTATATATTGAGTTTGATCTTTGGTCGTAAAGGCGTTGACCCTTACAGCCCCATTTTTACCCAGCTGTGACGAATATGCCTGTGAAATATAAATTTTTTGAACTTCGGCCCGAAGTTTTTCCATCTCGGCGCGTTTTTCGCGGATTCGCTTTTGATCCGGATGGCGCTTTTGCTGCTCACGCATAATCGTCTGATACGCTTCCTCGATTTGATCCTGAAGCTTTTGATCCCTGGCGACATCCAGGGTGCCGAAGTTTTTGGTCCCCTTAAACATCATATGTTCCAGCAAATGCGCAATGCCGGTCTTGCCCGTTGCTTCCAGGGCCGAACCCGCGCGGATAGCCAGTCTGACGGCCACCTGAGGCGTCGCCGGTCGTTCGACGACCAGAAACATCATGCCGTTTTCAAGCTGGAATTCTTTCACGTCAAGTTTAATATCAGCCGCTGCGCTCGATGCCTGACAGATATTTGGGGTCAGCAACAGCAGTAGCAAACCCAATTTAATTAGTTTAACAAAACGCATATTCAATCCCTCCGATGTTTAGCTGTATGGGAAAAAGTTCGTCATATCCAATTAGATTCCAACGCAATTAGGGTAGTACCTAAAATCCGAATTTCAAGAATAAACTCGGTAATTAGGTATGATTATTACCGCTTTTCATAAAAATGGTCTGTATTACGGAAGTGCGGCAAAATGGTTGTAGAAAAAAACGTTTCGATACCGTAACGTTTTTTTTACAACCACTATATGTTATAACAAATTTTCGTCGAAAGCCAAGATGCCGGAAAAAAATCGGCCATGCACCCATAGGGCACATGGCCTTAAAAACATATAGAACCCATCTCAAAAATGCGTCTTAGTGCCCATGGCGGTGTTGCAAACCGATTCAAAATGCTCACATACTAACGTGTATGCTCCGCTTTCGAATCGGTTTGCGCCTTGCCCTGAACCCTAATACACCTTTTTGAGATGCGTTCTAACAATTAGATTTTGTCAGGCCTCGTACATCACCGCCAGAATCGTTGCCTTACCTTTTTTAGCAGCGATGTGATGGGCTGTTGTCGACAGATAATAGGCACTGTCCCCCGGCTCAAGCTCGAATTTGTCCTCACCGATTTCAAGGATCACTTCCCCATCCAGGACAAATATAAATTCTTCACCATCGTGCAGCGACGTCTCTTTTTCGGGGTCTTCTTCAAGCAGGACGAGAAACGCTTCCATATGACGACCTTTCACATCAGGCGCCAGACTTTTATAGGTATAGACCCGTTTGGGTCCTTTTGTGGAGGTAGAACGCGTTATGGTCCGACGTTCATTTCTGCGGGTTATGGCGTAGATCTTCTCGCCAACCCCTGAAACCAGTCTGCCGAAAGCGCTGTCCAGCGCCTTTGACAGTTTGATCACCGTTCCCAGCTGGGGCTGAATCTCTTTATTTTCAATTTTAGACAAAAACTGAACGTCGAATCCGGTCATTTTGGAAATCTCATCGAGTGACAGGTCCTTCTCTTCTCTAATCTTCAGTATGCGCTCTCCGACACTTTCCACACCTTTGGGTGGCTCTATCGGTATATCACCGGTCAGGTCTTCAAAAAAATCGAAATCGAAATGAGGTTTTTTCGGTTTCTCTTGCATTTTATCTCCTTATGACTTTTGTAACATTTTTGTAGGACATGACACTACAGGGCTTTTGCCCCGAGGTACCTGGCGATAACGAGCCGCTGGACCTCTGAGGTTCCTTCACCAATTTCAAGAAGCTTCTGATCTCTGTAAAAGCGCTCGACATCATACTCTTTCATTAATCCGTATCCACCATGAAGCTGGACCGCATGGTTGGCTGCCCGGTACATCACTTCGGAGCAGTAAAGTTTCGCCATGGCCGCCTCTTTGGCATAGGGCAACGCATTATCATTCAGCCAGCAGGCTTTGTATAGCAAGAGCCGGGCGCATTCGATTTCCGTGGCCATGTCGGCCAGCTTGAAGGCATTGACCTGAAAGGTCGCGATCGCCCGGCCGAATTGCTCGCGTTCCTGACTGTATTTCATGGCCATGTCAAAGCAGCCCTGAGCGCCCCCCAGGCCCATCGCCCCAATGGACAAGCGCCCGCCATCCAGGGTCTTCATCATCTGATGGAATCCCTGACCCCGGGGGCCCAAAAGATTGTCTTTCGGAACCCGGCAGTCTTCAAAATAGAGCTCACTGGTATTTGAAGCCCGCCACATCAATTTGCCATGCATCTCTCTGGCCGTAAATCCCGGCGTGCCCGATTCGACGATGATGCAAGACAGTTCGGGCTTGCCGTCATCCCGGACACCGGTGCGCGCTAAAACCGTTGCACCGGTCGTGATGTCGGTGGCGGCATTGGTGATGAAGATTTTGCTTCCGTTGATGACCCATTCATTGCCGTCTAAAACGGCCGTCGTTGAGGTATTGCTCGCATCCGAACCCGCATTGGGTTCCGTTAAGCCAAATCCCCACAGGGCCTCCCCGCTGCAAAGTTTCGGCAGATATTTCTTTTTTTGCGCCTCATTCCCAAAATAAAAAAGGGGACCAATTCCGAGGGAATTTTCGGCGGCAACGGTGGCGGCATGAGAACCGTCAATTCTCGCGAGCTCTTCAACCGCAATGGCATAGGAGATGTAATCCATGGCCTGTCCGCCGTAAGCCTCCGAAACAAAAATCCCGAATAGCCCCAGCTCCGCCATTTTCTGCATGGTTTCATAGGAAAATTCTTCTTTTTCATCCAGCTCCCGGGCGACCGGCTTGATCTCTTTTTCGGCAAAACTACGCACCGATTCACGCAAAATCTCATGATCCGTTGAAAGGCCAAAATCCATAAGCGCTCCTTATCGTATTTTATAAAGCGATGTTCCGAGGTTTTTATATGATGATGTTCATATTACAGATCGACCATTTTTTTACAAGTTGGCTTATGCTATAGTAGCCGCGAACATGGAACATTTTATAGGCCCAGGGTCCTTTATTGTCAATCGTTATTGCAAAGGTTTCAGGTGTCAGTGTTCAGGTGTCAGGATAACGATTCGGTGCCACGATTCCGAACTCTGTCATCTGTTTGCTGACACCTGACACCCGAAACCTGCTTGTCCTCCGTAGCCTTTAAGGCGAAGGAGGGAAACCCGAATCGAAATGCCCGAACTTCCAGAAGTCCAAACCATTGTCGACGATTTAAAGGCAGCCGGCGTTGAAGGCACAACCATAGAGGCTGCCAGGGTTTTCTGGTCACGTACCATTGCAGAGCCGTGCGCGAATGCGGTTTGTAAACTCAATAGCGGCAAAACCGGATA
>JASFIU010000347.1:0-5478 GCA_050122495.1 Desulfobacterales bacterium
GCAAAACGCGCAGCACAGATGGCAAAGTCAAGGTCAGCTTCCGGATCAAGGCCGATGACGATGGATTCGCTTCCGTGCTGGTCCCGAATCTTACGCAGAGACTCCGCACACATGTCCAGGGCTGTTTGCCAATCCTCGAGCTCCTCAAAAGGCTCCCGGAGCGTTTTCCGGAAGGTCGGTGACGTGATCCGATCCGGGCTGTGCACCCCCTGGACAAAGGCAATTCCCTTCGCGCACAATCTGCCCCTGCTGACAGGGTGATCCACATCTCCGTGGATATCAACGATCACCCCGTCTCTCAGATAGGCCACAAGGCCACATCGTACGGAACATTCCTGACAAACGGTTTGGACTTGCCGGTCGTATTCTTTTCGAGAACCGAAATGCCGATCCTTTGGGCGCGGATAACCTTTCTCCATTATCACCTACACTATTACGTTGTGGTGACTGGAGTCAAGCGCATATCCTGAATTTTTTTATAAAAAAATATCCCGACGCTTGTTCACCATAAAGAACGGGGCTGCCGCTTTGGCCGCCTCCTTTTACGGGTGTTAATTCTTACAAAAATTGTGTGGTATATTTTAGGTCGGTTGGGTTCTCTACAGGCTGCTGGCCACTCGCTGCTGGCTGCTGGTCTCTTGTCACGACTCGGCTGCCTTCGACTTGAGCTCAGGCCGAAAGTAGCTCGTCGCAGGCTGGTCACTGGTTGTCTGTCACCGGGTCGGCCAGAAGCAGCCAGTAGTCAGGGATCTGACACGCGAACCCTAAAGCGCATTGAGCCGGTCAAACCGTTGAATGGGCTCTATTTTCTCCAGAACTCGGGTACCACTAAAATAATAACCGTAAAGATTTCCAGGCGGCCCAGAAGCATGCACCAGATGAGAAGCCATTTTCCCAGAAAGGGTATTTGGGCGTAATTGCCTGCCGGTCCCACCAGGCCGAAGCCGGGACCGATATTGCCGATGCTGGCGGCTATGGCTGCAAAGGAGGTTCTAAAATCCACGCCCATGCCCGCCAGTATAACCGAGCATAAAGCAAAGAGGCCCATGTACAAAGCCAGAAATCCGACGACGCTGCGCATCACATCATCGGGGACCACTTTACCGCTAATTTTTATCTGGGTAACTGCGTGAGGGTGAATCAGGGAAAACAGCTCGCGATAACAGTACTTGAAGCACAACATGATGCGCAGACACTTCATGCCGCCCCCGGTGGAACCCGCGGAAGCGCCGAAAAACATACAGAGCAAAAGAATAAATTGTGACATCGCCGGCCATTTCTCATAGTCGGCGGTCGCAAAACCGGTGGTGCTGATGATGGACACCACCTGAAATGCCCCATAGCGCAAAGCCCCACTGATGGTTTCGTATACGGAGCGGTACACGTCAAAGCTGACTACTGCAGTCAGAACCAAAACCGTACCCAGAAAAAAGCGGCACTCCGAGTTCCGCCAAAATGCCAGCGGCTTCCCCCGCAGCAACTGATAGTGCAGGGAAAAATTAATCCCGGCCAGCAGCATAAACACAATAAAGACACAGTCAAAATAGACACTATTAAAATGGGCGACCGAGGCGGTTTTGGTGGAAAATCCTCCGGTGGGCATGGTGGTAAACGTATGACACAGGGCGTCATACCAGCCCATTCCGCCAAGCATGAGCAAAATCGTCTGCAACAATGATATCAGGGCATATACTTTCCACAGGATCAGCGCCGTATCCCGAATCCGCGGCTTGAGTTTATCCGGAACCGGGCTGGGGACCTCGGCTTTATAAAGCTGCATGCCACCAACACCTAAAAATGGCAGAATCGCCACCGACAGCACAATGATTCCCATACCCCCGAGCCACTGGATAAAGCTGCGCCAGAATAGAAGTCCTTTTGAAATTGTCTCGATATGGGTTAATACCGATGCTCCGGTGGTCGTAAATCCTGAAACGGATTCAAAAACCGCGTCGACAAAGTGATCAAATCCATTTCCAAAATAAAACGGCAAGGCCCCGAACAGACCCACGGCGGTCCATCCGAACGCGACGATCGCCATGCCTTCGCGCTGGCTGATCACCTCGGCTTTCTCGTTTTTAAAAACAAAATAAAGGCCCAAACCGCAAACAACCGTTGTCCCCATGGCCTTCAGAAAAGGGATGATGCTATGGTCCTGATAATACAAGCCGACCAAAAGGGGCAGAATCATGGTCAGCCCGAAGAAAAAAAGGTATATCCCGATAATATTAAGGATATAGCGCCAGCGCATCTAAAAATACTCCAGTTTAACCGCGAGAATTTTTTCTATCTTGGGAATTGCCTCCCGTCGGCTAAATATGATGACCCGGTCATTGGGCTGGATCACACTGTCGCCGGTGGGGATAATAATATCCTCTTTATGGATAATGCCGGCGACCATGGCGCCCTTTGGGAATGATAAATCGCGCAGCGGCGTTGAAACGATGTCTGAAGTTTCCAGAGCAACGGCTTCGATAAGCTCGGCCTGCTCACCTTTAATGGAGATGGCGGAAAGGACCTTGCCCTTGCGAATGTGCTGCAGGATAGTATTGATCGCCGAAAGTCGCGGGCTGACCACCTGTTCTATCCCAATGGCATCCATCAGCGGAAAATAACTGAATTTGCTGATGCGGGTAATGGATTTGCGGGCGCCCATGCGTTTGGCTAAAAGCGAGGCCAAAATATTGGTCTCTTCATCCTTGGTGAGGGTAATGACAATATCCATGTCCTGAATATTTTCTTCGGCGAGCAGTCCTTGATCCGAGCCATCACCGTGGAGTACGATGCATTTATTCAGGCGGTCGGCCAGATAGGCGCATCGATCCGCGTTCTTTTCGATGATTTTGCAGTAAATCGAATTTTCCTCCAGCAGATTCGCCAGTCTAAAGCCAATTCGCCCGCCACCCACAATTAAGGCCCGGTTTACCGGCTGATCGAATTTGTTGAACAAAGAAAGGGTATCTAACAGTTTGTCCTCTTCACTGATGAAATAAATGAGATCGCCGGACTCAAGGCGGTCGTTTCCGGTGGGGATGGTCAGCTCACCCTCTCGAATGACAGCGGCAATCAACGCTCTGGCTTCACCGATAATGTCTGGCAGCTCCGACAGGCGTGCACCGGCAAGCCGGGATTCATCTTCCAAATTCACCCCGACAAATTTAATGCGGCCATCCGCAAATTCACCGATATCAACGGCGCCCGGAACAGTCATCATGCGATAAATGGTCTTTACCACCTCGATTTCCGGATTGATAAGGGTGTCGATGTGCGGCGCGTGCTCACTAAAATTGCCATGATACGCATCAAAGTCAGCATCCCTTAAGCGCGCAAGCTTTTTGGTGGCCGGCGATAGGATGTTGGCCATTAGACAGGCCACCAGATTGATTTCGTCACTGTTGGTCACCGCCAGAATAATTTCAGCGTTTTGAATGCCGGCTTCCTCCAGAACTACGGGGCTGCTACCGGAGCCTTTGACAACCTGGACATCGAGATTATCCGATACCCGGCGAACCGCCTCGGAATTTTTGTCGATGACCACCACATCTTTGTTTTCCAGGGCCAGATGACTGGCAATATGGAAACCCACCTCACCTGCTCCAACAATAATGACTTTCAAAAAAAGTCCTCCTTATTTCTATGGTGCTAGTCGTCTCAGTAAGATGTTACAAAATTCGTCTGGTATATTTTGGTGCAGTAGGGTCGTTTAAACAACACAACGTCTATGGTTTCGGGTGTCAGTAAACAGTTGACTGCGGGAAGAAAACAGTCTGCCCTTTGTCATCTGTCGTCTGTTTTCAGTGCTCTGTCATCTGTATCTTCCTGACACCTGACACCTAACACCTAAATGTATAACCGTGTTTTGTAAATTATTTACGGGATGAAGCCCTTTTACCCGGCATAGGGCTTACTATAGAGATCAACGCGTGTCAATTATATGCCTATCTTTACACGCTCAGCGCCAAACTGCAAATCAGTATCATCGCCCCAAGGGTGATCCAATCTGTTCGTGTGGCGGTTAATTCCGGATCGGTTCGATTGTCAGTATAGCCCCTGGCTTCCATGGCGACGGCCAATTTATCGGCCCGCTCAAAGGTTCTGCGGATGAGCGGAATACCGAGCCGTATCAAGCGATAAACCGGATTTTTCCGGTTTTCCACGCCGCGGGCCCGCTGCGCATCGGCGGTTTCTCTGGCCTGGTTGAGAATCACGGGAACAAATCGAGTGGTCAAGCTCATCATGGTGGCAATCCGTTTTCCCGGCATAA
This sequence comes from Desulfobacterales bacterium, assembly GCA_050122495.1. Lineage (GTDB taxonomy): Bacteria > Desulfobacterota > Desulfobacteria > Desulfobacterales > JAHEIW01 > JAHEIW01. The sequence continues at coordinate 4,265 of JASFIU010000347.1, forward strand.
AGGCCAGCGGTTTTAACCCCCATTCCACAGCTGCTTTAATTTCTGAGGATCGCGTCGTAAAAACAAAAATGAATCCCAGCAATACGATGATGACGAGCCGCCAACAGATCAGAACGCCGGATAAAATACCTTGCCGCGTGACCGCATAGGATTTGATTTCAAGTAGCGCATCTCCGGGGGTGGTCAGCATCCGTGCTGCAAGAACCAGTAAAAGCAAAAAGAGAAAAAAACGGAGCCCTTTAAACCCAGACCTTAGCGGGAGGCGGCAATGTATAACCAGCGCCACCACCAGACATGTGAAGATGCTCAGACTGAGGAAATCACTACTCAAACTGATCAGACTGATTAAAATAAGAAACATGAGTTTAAAGCGCACATCCAGCCTGTGCGGCAGGGACCTCCCCGACCGAAAGCCCAGGGATGCTAATTCAGCCACGATTGAACCTCCATCCCCAGAAGAGAAGCACAGGGTGCTCTGACCCCGAAAGCTTCGACCGCATTGACAATTTCAGCCGGAACCCCATCCCTTACGATTTGTCCCTTTTGCATGACAATTAAACGCTCGGCATGAGCGATCACTTTTTCCAAATCGTGGGTAATGACTAAAATCGTATGTCCGGATCGATGCAAGGCCAGGATCTGTGTGAGGACCTGCTTCACCCCCGGGTAATCCAGGCTGGCAAATGGTTCATCAAAGGCAATCACCTTGGGCTCCATTGCTAAAATCCCGGCAATGGCCAGCCTTCTTTTTTCGCCGCCCGACAGTAAATGGGGGCTTTGGTCTGCAAAATCCGTCAATCCCACGACATCAAGGGCCCGGGTTACACGCTCTCCGATCGCATTGCGATTGAGTCGCAAGTTTTCCGGTCCAAAGGCAACATCTTCATAAACGGTCTCGCCCACGATTTGGCTGTCGGCATCCTGAAACATCATGCCGACCAAACATCTGGCCCGCTGCAGATCGTCTTTTACGGGAACACCGGCCAGTTTTACAGACCCGACCGTTGGTAAAAGCAGCCCGTTCAAATGTCGAATAAGGGTTGTCTTCCCGGAGCCATTGGGCCCGGCGACAACAACAAATGCACCTTCTTGAATCTGCAAGCTGATTCCGTCAAGACCCAGGGTGCCGTCTTCAAAACGGTGACTGAGATTTTCGATTTCGATGATAGACATTTTTAAGTTCCGTGTTGCGGGTTACGGGTTGCGCGTTGCGA
>JASFIU010000348.1:0-5442 GCA_050122495.1 Desulfobacterales bacterium
AGAAGGTGCCCGTGACATTCATGCCTGCTGTGCCCATGCGGTACTTTCAGGACCGGCAATTGAACGGATAATGAATTCGAATATTAAAAACCTGGTGGTCACCGACACCATTCCATTAACCGAAAACGCCGCCGCCTGCGGCAAAATCGTTGTTATTTCTATTGCGGAGCTGGTTGGTGAAGCGATCATCCGCAGTTATCGAGGGGATTCAGTAACTTCTCTGTTCGTATAGTCACTGAGGACGATGCTTTTTGAGTTAAACTTTTATTAGGGCGGCAAAACACCTAATATATTAAAATAAATACGAATATCGAGTTTAACGGACAGGCTGAAACACAAATGATATTACGACCAATTTGTTAGTGCCTGGACGGTTTATGTAAGGAGGGTAATCCGTTGGAACAGATCGATTTAAAAGTACAGATTCGAAAAACAGTGGGAAACGGTCCTGCACGGGTATTGCGGCGTGAAGGCAAAATGCCGGCGGTGCTTTACGGGCCGAAAATCGAACCGGTTTTGCTTGCGATTGATATCAAAGAGTTCGAGCTCATTTTAAAAGAGGCCAGTGTAGGCTCAGTTTTACTGAATTTGCAGATTCAAAACGGCAAAACCTATACGCGATCCGCGATGATTAAAGAACTGCAAACCCACCCGGTGACCGGAAAATTTCTGCATGTTGATTTTTATGAGATCGATATGCAAAAGAAGATAACCGCCAAAGTTCCGGTGCTTGCCACGGGCAAATCCGTGGGCGTGGAACTGGGTGGACTGATGCAGTATGTCCGCAGAGAACTTGAGGTACTTTGTCTCCCCACCGCAATCCCGGAGGCGATAGAAGTCGATATCACCGACCTTGATATCGGTGATTCGATTCACGTGGAAGATATTTCGCTGGAAGGTGATATTGAGATTCCGGCAGATACAAATTTTACGGTTGTAACGGTGTTGGCACCGAAGGTTGAGGAAGTCGTCGAAGAAGAAGAGCTTGTCGAAGGCGAAGAGTTAGAAGAAGGTGAAGAAGCCGCCGAAGAGGCTGCCGACGAAGAGAAACCTTCGGAAGAAGCCAAAGAAGATTAAATGATGCTGCGGGTCGGGGAGCCTGCCCGCAAATCAATCGGGAATGATGCGGTTCGGGCTTTCCGGCCTGCTGCGTCATCGGCCCGGGACCAGAGGATACGAACTGTTTGCCACCAAAGCGCACGCGCCTGATTGTCGGGCTTGGAAATCCCGGCAGTCAATACGAACACACCCGGCATAACGCCGGGTTTATGGTGGTGGATAAGCTCGCCGGTGAATTCGATATTTCCGTAAATAAAAAAAAGTTTGACGTCCACTACGGCCGTGGGATCATTGAAGGCCATGATGTGATGCTGGCCAACCCGATGGCTTTTATGAACCGCAGCGGCCCGCCGGTTCAAAAATTGGCCGCATATTTTAAAATACCCGGCAAGGATCTGGTGGTCATTCACGACGACATCGATCTTGCTTTCGGAAGATTAAAAATAAAAGAGAAAGGAGGGCATGGCGGACATAAAGGTTTAAAATCGATTATCAATGCTATCGGCGAAGACGAATTTGTGCGTCTTCGCGTTGGTGTTGGGCGTTCCGATTCGGGAAGAGGTGTTACGGATCATGTTCTGGGACCTTTCAGCGATGCGGAAGCGGGGGTTTTGGGCACAATCCTTAATCAGGCTCGGGATGCGGTGGTAACGATTCTTACTGAAGGCAGCAAAGTCGGTATGAATCGGTTTAACACAAAAATTTAATGATAAGGCATTAATCGAAAACTTTTTTAATGGAGGAGAGGATGAATTATTTACCGTTAATTTGTACACTTGTGGGTGCTGCCGGCGTGATTTTTTCCATCATCATTGCGGTTGTCGTTAAAGGTGCACCGGCCGGAAATGAAAGGATGCAGGAAATTGCCAATGCCATCAAGGAAGGCGCCGTCGCTTATCTGAATCGGCAGCTGAAGAGTATGGGGATTGCCGGTGTGATAATTTTCGTTATCATCATTTTTGCGCTGGGGGTAAAAACCGCTCTCGGTTTCTTGCTCGGAGCCGTTGCCTCATTTCTGGCGGGATATATCGGCATGCGCGTGTCCGTATTGGCCAACGTGCGCACCGCTGAAGCTGCCAAGGGGGGTCTGTCAAAAGGCCTGTCCATGGCCTTTAAAGGCGGTTCGGTAACCGGGATGATTGTCGCGGGCCTGGCCCTTACATCTGTTGCCGGCTACTATACCATTTTAATATCGATGGGTACCGCAAGCAGGGATGCGGTCATCGCGCTTGTGGCCCTCGGTTTTGGCGGCAGCTTGATTTCCATCTTTGCCCGTCTCGGCGGCGGAATTTTTACCAAGGGGGCGGATGTCGGCGCGGATCTGGTCGGCAAGGTCGAAGCCGGAATCCCCGAGGACGACCCCAGAAACCCGGCAACCATTGCCGATAATGTCGGTGATAATGTGGGCGACTGTGCCGGTATGGCGGCCGACCTTTTCGAAACCTACGCAGTGACTGCAGTTGCCGCTATGCTGCTGGGCAACCTCATTTTTCCGGAGATTGCTATGGCTACGGAATTTCCGCTGGTGCTGGGCGCGATTTCAATCGTTGCGTCCATGATCGCCGTTTTCTTTGTCAGACTGGGCGCCAGCGAATATATCATGGGCGCACTTTACAAGGGGATGTTCGGTTCTGCCATCCTGGCGGGGATTGCCTTTTTCTTTGCCGCCCGCGAGTTGATGGGCGGGATTCCTGATATTCCATCCCTGTCCATATACTATTCCACCCTGGTGGGCCTCGTGCTGACCGTTTTGATCGTTATCATCACCGAATACTACACCGGGATTTACGGACCGGTAAAGGCGGTGGCCAATGCATCCACCACCGGACACGGTACCAATATTATAGCCGGTCTGGGGGTGAGTATGCAGTCCACTGCAGCACCGGTGTTGGCTATCTGTGCCGCTATCGGGATTGCCTATTATTTTGCCGGGCTATACGGCATCGCCATGGCAGCCATGTCGATGCTTTCGATGACCGGTATGGTGATCGCCATCGATGCCTACGGTCCAATTACGGACAACGCCGGCGGCATTGCCGAGATGGCGGAAATGGATGAAAGCGTTCGGGCCGTCACCGATCCGCTGGATGCGGTCGGAAATACCACCAAAGCCGTCACCAAAGGATATGCCATCGGTTCCGCCGGCCTGGCAGCGCTGGTGCTGTTTGCGGCTTACACCCAGGAATTTGTGCTGCACGGCGGCACCGCGGAGCTGAGTTTTGACCTCAGCAATGTGAAAGTGATCATTGGCCTCTTTATCGGCGGACTTTTGCCGTATCTTTTTGCCTCGATTGCCATGAACGCCGTGGGTAAAGCCGGCGGGGCGGTCGTGGATGAGGTCCGACGTCAGTTTCGTGAAATTCCCGGAATTATGGAAGGCACTGCCAAACCGGACTACGGGGCATGCGTTGACATCGTTACCAAGTTCGCTTTAAAAGAAATGCTCGTTCCGGCCCTGCTGCCGGTTGTAGCCCCGGTGCTGGTCGGTTTTCTGCTGGGCAAGATTGCGCTGGGCGGCCTGCTGATCGGCAGTATCATTACCGGCGTGTTTGTTGCCATTTCGATGACCACCGGCGGGGCGGCCTGGGATAATGCCAAAAAGTACATTGAAGACGGCCACCTGGGCGGCAAAGGCAGCGACGCACATAAGGCAGCGGTTACCGGCGATACCGTCGGGGATCCTTACAAAGATACCGCCGGGCCTGCTGTGAATCCCATGATCAAGATCCTCAATGTGGTGGCCTTATTGCTGGTCCCATTTTTGCTGTAAGCGGGTGGGTCTAATCGTGTCAATAAACCGAAAAGGGGTTGGCGCCGGTCGGCGTCAACCCTTTTTTAATTGATTGTTGACGAAAGGTATGCTATGAAATTTATTAGAAATGGTGAAATTTAGCGGTACTTAGAGATGCTGTCTCCATTTGGAGACGGTTTTTAAATAATTAGGGGTAGCGGTGAAAGCATGACTGAAAAAACGGCCAAAGAAAGTGGAAAATCCACTAAATTGAAGATGCGGACATTTCAAGTGGGGGACCTTGCGGTCTATCCGGCCCATGGCGTCGGTGAGATCATGGCGATCGAAAGCCGGGTTGTCAACGGAGAAAAACACGATTTTTATATCATGAAGGTCATTGAAAACGGCATGAAGATCATGATACCCACCAATAATGTTGACTCCGTTGGATTGAGAGACGTTATCAACAAAAAAGAGGTACCCAAAGTGTATGCGGTGATGAAATCCAGAAAAGAAGCGCTGGCCGACAACCAGACCTGGAATCGCCGCTACCGCGAATATATGGATAAAATTAAAACCGGTTCGCTTTATGATGTTGCCGAGGTATTTAGGGACCTGTTTCTGCTCAAACTGACCAAGGATCTATCGTTTGGGGAGCGCAAGCTTTATGACACCGCTCAGATCCTTTTGGTGCGAGAACTCTCGACGGCCAAAAAAACCGACGAAGATACCATCATATCTGAGATCGAGTCTCTTTTTGTTACAGACGAGGCTGAAAACTAACCCACCCGTATTATTCATATCCATGCCTGCCAAAGGTGCCTTTAGCATTGACGTCAAACCAGCCGATGAAGATAAAAGACTGGATGTGCTGGTGGCCTCGCTGCTCTCTGATTTTACGCGAACATTTGTTGCCGGCCTGATTTCCGCCGAACACATCCAGGTGGATGGTCAGCCTAAAAAACCCGGTTATCGCGTAAAATCCGGCCAAAAGATATCCGGCGTGATTCCGCCCCCGGTTCCAGTTAAATTTAAGCCGGAACCCATCCCGATTGATATCCTGTTTGAAGATGACCATATCATCGTGGTCAACAAACAACCGGGATTGGTGGTGCATCCGGCCCCGGGACATTTCAGCGGAACCCTGGTCAACGGCCTGCTGCATCATTGCCCTGATCTGCACGGTATTGGCGGTGAGCTTCGACCGGGTATTGTCCACCGTCTCGATAAAGATACATCCGGTACGATGATTGTTGCCAAAAACGATGCTGCTCACCAGCATTTATCGCGCCAATTTAAATCCCGCCAAATCAAAAAGGAATACCTGGCACTGGTTCACGGTATTTTGAAAACAGAGAGCGGAAATATCAAGCTGCCCATTGGACGGCATCCGGTGGATCGTAAACGAATGTCGACGGTTAGCCCCAAAGGTCGGACGGCAGAAACGGCCTGGCAGGTTAAAGAAGAATTTCAGGTATTTACGCTGTTGTCGCTGGAATTAAAGACCGGTCGAACCCACCAGATTCGGGTCCACTGTGCCTCGCTGCGTCATCCCATTGTGGGGGATAAGGTTTATCGTCCTCGCAAACTGGAAAAAACAATTGCAAGAGATCATCGGCAATCCGATAAGATCTTAGAGGTGTTAAAAATGG
>JASFIU010000349.1:0-5441 GCA_050122495.1 Desulfobacterales bacterium
AGGAGAGGCTCGGCACTAAACCGAACGTATATTATATTCGAAGTTATAATCCCGCACACTATAAGAGAACGAAAGGGAGGATATAGATGAAATCAACTAAAATTCTATTGTGGTACGGGCTTCTCGGGTTGGGAATTCTGCTTGGCCTGCTCACCGCTTACAGAGTGCTGTTTTCCACCGGTTTTATTCTGTACGCCAAGACGGATATTTTGGTTTGGACCATGCCCATTGCAGCCTATGTCTTTTTCTCGCTGACAAGCACGGGACTTGCCTTTGTTTCCTCTATTCCGGTGGTCTTTGGCATCAAGCGATATCAGCCCATTGAAAAACGGACGGCATTTTTAGAAATTGCCGTATTGGTAGCTTCTTTTACGTGCCTGTTCTTACATCTCGGATCGCCTTGGAACGCCGTCTATTACATAATATCCCCAAACCTTGCCTCACCTCTCTGGTGGCTGGGTATGCTCTATGGGCTTTACTTGATTGTGCTGCTCTTATCATTTCGCAAAATGCATAAGACCGGTGTCAGCAAAGGGCTTGGTGTATTCACATTCATCGTGGCGATAGCGACCTCCACTGCACTGGGCTGGCTCTTTGGGCTTCCGGATGCGAGGCCTGCGTTCAGCGCAAATTTTCTGGCCATGTATTTTCCGCTGACCGGATTTGGCAGCGCGCTGGCAGCTGTGCTGTTATTCAGTCTGGCCTACCATCATTTTGCGAAGGTGCCTTTGGGCGAAGGCGAAAGAACGCTTTACGACGACCTTGGCAAGCTCTTTGGCGTTGTTATGGTTTTAACGCTGGTATTTTTCATCTGGCGAACGATCGTTGGCGGTGTGTCTGCGACAGCAGTCGAATTTGCCGGATTCAGGCATATGCTGACATCAGGATGGTACCACCTGGCATTGTGGGTGGGGTTGGTCATTCCGCTGGTCTTGATCGCCATGCCGGCAGTGCGACAGGCCACCTGGGGCAAAATTACATCCGCTGTCTTATTCCTGGTCGGCATGTTTGCCGGCCGCCTGGAGATGGTACTCAGCGGTCTGGTGATGCCAACGGGTCCCAAGGCCGAGGGACAGCCCCCGTTTGTCAGTTATTGGCCCACGATCTGGGAAGTGTTTGTTTTTGTCGCGGCGTTGTCGGCCATGTTGTTCATTTACACTTTAGGAGAACGCAACCTGAAACTATCTGAAGTATCTGAATAAACATAAAACACATCCAGTGCGATGCCGGCTCCTGTTGCAGTCGGCATCGCACCAATCAACTGCTTTTTATTTAAGGATAAACATGGAACCAAAAAATCTTTTCAACCACGAATCGTCGCGCATGACGGCATTTCGATTGTTGAGCGATTGCTTTTTATTGCCTGACCCGGAGTTATCTGAAAAATTGGAAAACCTGGAATTTAACATGGAAAATGTGTGTAAACCGGCACTTGGTTTCGTCCAGAAAATGCGCCAAGAATTCAAAACAAATGCCGATCTTGAAGCTTTTAAAGTCGAATTTTCAAACCTGTTTGTTGGCCCGTATGAGATGTCCGCGGCACCGTATGGATCTGTGTACTTAGAAAGCGAAAGAAAAATGATGGGTGACTCAACCCTGGACGTAAGAAACAGATACCGCGAAGCGGGATTAGACACGGCCAAGAATTTCAAAGATGCTCCCGATCACATCACAGCTGAACTCGAATTTATGTATTATTTGATTTTCAAAGAAATCGAAGCCTTTTCCAACTCGGATACCGAAACAGCCATCGACTTTATCGAGAAACAGAAATCTTTTCTGGAAATTCACCTGATGGCCTGGGTGCCGGAATTTGCGAAAAGTATCATCGAGTCCGCTGAAAATCCATTTTACATGAATCTGGCAAAAGCAACTGCCGCATTCTTGAAAGAGAATCACCGGGTGGTTTGTTCAATTCTAGATCCCGTTTCCGAACAGCATAGTTCAGAAAAACACATTGAAATAAATTCGCTCCGGGTGTAATGAGGATTGTGTTTTGAAATTTTAAAAAGAAGGAGCGATCATGTATCTTCCCAAAATTTACGAAAAGTTCTCGTCTAAATTTCCGGAAGTATTGCAAGACTATCAACAGTTAGGCAAGACCTGTCGAGAATCCGGGCCGCTCGAGAAAAAATACCAGGACCTTGCCAATCTTGGTATCGCCATCGGCGCCAATTCCCGTGGGGCGGTGATGTCGCAAACCAGAAAAGCGCTCGAATCCGATGCCAGCAAAGAAGAAATAGCTCATGTCGTTTTATTATCATTGACCACCATCGGTTTTCCGAACATGATCGCGGCCATGGGCTGGGTAGATGAAGTGCTTGAAGGCGCTTAATCTTAAAAAATAGATCTGTAGATTTGACCTAGGTCAAGGACGCACTGAACTTTAGGGTTTAGGGAGAATTCTGGGGTCCTGTAATTTTTTCCATCAGCTCCAGGGCCTTGATTTTTTTTTGCGGTCTGTTATGTTAATTTTAACATATACCACCTTGTGGCTCAAGTGTTCAGGTTTCAGTGTTCAGTGTTCAGGATTCGAACCGGAGGAATTTCAGGCGAATCAAATCTGACACCTGGCACCTGACACCCGAAACCTGAAACCTTTTAAAGGAAGGACAACCCCGATAATGGAGTCTTTTGATGTGTTGCTCGAAAATTCAGCCGATGCCCATGGGCATCTTTGTCCGGGGCAGGTGGTGGGTGTCCGCATGGCCATGTTGGGATGCCGTTTGATCGGGTTGGATGAGCCCACCCGTCACGATCAGATTAAAAAGCTGATTGTCTACGTGGAGATGGACCGCTGTACCGCCGATGCGGTCGCCCATGTAACCGGCGTCAAATTGGGGCGGCGCTCGCTCAAATTTATGGACTACGGCATTATGGCGGCCACCTTTGTAAATCTGGAAACCGGAAAGGCCTACCGCGTGATCTCCACCGAAGAGGCCCGCAGCCTGTCGGGCGCCTATGCACCGGAAATTGCTGAAAAATACCCCCAACAACTGGAAGCTTATAAATGTATGCCTGACAGCGTGCTTTTCCGGGTTCAAGAAGTTCGGGTGAAAATCGATGACTGCGATCTACCCGGACCGACCCGTTACAAGGTTCCCTGCAGTCGTTGCGGCCAGGTGGTGCGCGACCGCCGTGAGGTGATCGTCAATGAACAGGTTTTCTGCCGGCCCTGCACCCAGGAAACCTATTTTTCAGATGCCCGCGAGGTCACCTGGCCGGATATGAACTGGAAACCGACGAGCAGCCTCACGCAAAGCCGCAAAGACGCTAAGGTAAGTGAAACGAATTGTTATTAATACGGCTTCATCGATCCGGGAATTTTGCTATCGATTCATTCCTTTCCGGCCCTGTGCCTTGTGCCTTGAGCCTTATGCCTTAAAAACAAAGGAGCTTTCGCCATGTTGAAAAAAATTGAGCTCAAAGACGCCGTCGGTACCAAATTAGCACACGATATGACCGAGATTCGTCCCGGTGAGTTCAAAGGCGCCGCCTTTCACAAAGGGCACACCGTCTGCAACGAAGATCTGTGCCGACTCCAAAAAATGGGGAAAAATCACCTCTACGTCATTGACCTTGAAGATGACGAAATCCATGAGGACCAGGCAGCCACGATTTTAGCCGGAGCCCTGGCCGGCGACGGCATTTTCTGGAAAGACGAACCGCGGGAGGGAAAAATAAAACTGCTGGCGGGCAGAGACGGGCTGTTTGCCGTAAACACCGCTGCCCTGGCCGCCTTTAACATGGTTGATGAGGTCATGTGTGCCACACTCCATAATCACACCCTTGTCAAAAAAGGAGAACTGGTGGCAGCCACCCGTGCCATTCCGCTGACAATGAAGCGCGCTCCCATCGAACGGGCCGCAGCCATTGCACGCCAGGATGGCGCGGTGCTTGCTGTCAAGACCATTCGGAAAGCAAAAGTGGGGTTGGTGATTACGGGAAACGAAGTCTACCACGGCTTGATTGAAGACCGCTTTGCGCCGATTCTTGCCGAAAAAGTTGAAGCCCTGGGTTCGAAGGTGACCGGGGTGGCCTTTGCACCGGATGACGCCGGGCTGATCCACAAGGCCATCCGGACCCATCTGGACCAGGGTTGTGATTTGCTGATGCTCAGCGGGGGCATGAGCGTGGATCCCGACGATGTCACCCGCCAGGGCATTCGCTCTGCCGGCGCCGGTGAGATCCATTATGGTGCCTCGGTGCTGCCCGGCGCTATGTTTTTGGTGGCCTATGTGGGCGATGTGCCGCTTCTGGGAGTCCCGGCCTGCGGGCTGTTTCACCGCATTACGGTGCTGGATCTGGTGCTGCCGCGGATTTTGGCCGGTGAAAAGATCGGCAAGGCCGAACTTGCATTTTTAGGTCACGGGGGACTGTGTAAGGATTGCGAAGAATGCACATACCCCCACTGCCCATTCGGCAAAACACCCTAATCCCTCATTTTATGAAAAATGCGGGATTGGTTATTCGTTATTGGTTATTTGTTATTTGTATTCCGACCTCGGCTTTTTTAATTTTTTCCAATAACTAATAACAAATAACGTATAACTTTTTTATGATACTGGAGCTGAAATACCATGAACCTTGTTGATAGCTACGGACGGAAAATTGATTACCTGCGCATATCCATCACCGATCACTGCAACCTGAAATGTTATTATTGCACGCCGTTCTCAGGCCGCAGCCACTTAAAGCGTTCCGAAATTTTAACCTATGAGGAGATGCTCAAGGTTGCCCGGGCGGCGGCGGCAGTCGGCATAACCAAAATACGGGTTACCGGCGGTGAGCCGCTGGTCCGCAAAGGCCTGGTTGAATTCTGTCGGATGCTTTCGGCGATAGACGGTTTAAAAAGCCTGGCCCTGACCACCAACGGAATATATCTTAAAGAAATGGCCGAACCGTTATTTACAGCCGGCGTTGGCAGAATCAATATCAGCCTGGACACCTTAAAACCGGAGCGTTTTGAGAAAATAACCGGATACGATTGGCTGCCCCGGGTGCTGGGCGGCATTAAGCGCGCCGAGCAGATCGGAATGCATCCCATTAAGATTAACACCGTTGTGATGCGCGGGATCAACGATGATGAAATCGAAGATCTGGCCCGCTTGACTATAAAAAAGCCTTACCATGTGCGCTTTATCGAGCTGATGCCCACCGATAGCTCGGTCCACGGCAACTATGATTCGCTGTTTATACCGGTGGAAGAATTTATGAAAAGGATCCATCAGATTGACCGGGTTCAAATAGAGCCTGCCACAGATTCCTACGGGCCGGCAAGACTCTGCAGGCTTCCGGGTGCCGCCGGCAAAGTTGGTTTCATTGCCCCCATCAGCTGGCATTTTTGCGGATCCTGCAACCGCCTCCGGTTGACTGCTGACGGTAAAATCAAAACCTGCCTGTTTTCGCAGGAAGAAATCGATATCAAAACCGCACTGAGA
>JASFIU010000350.1:0-5437 GCA_050122495.1 Desulfobacterales bacterium
AAAAAAAAGGGATAACCCCTTAAGGAATTTTTAAAATGAAGCCATCTGCTCTGGTCAATCGCATCTTACAGAACAAAGAACGACTGAAAAGTCAGGGCAAGGTCCTCAAGGCGGGTGTCATCTCGCTGGACAAGGGGGATCCAGATTTTCCCACACCAGCGCACATCTGCGATGCCGCGTACGAGGCCATGCGACAGGGATACACACACTATGTGCCGGGAGCAGGCGACCGGGATCTGATGGAAGCCGTCTGCGATACCCTTAAAGGCGACTATGGCTGCAATTATGAACCGGCCGGAATCATCATTACAAACGGTGCGATGGAAGGGTTATACATCGCCTGTGCCGCTTTCCTTGAACCCGGTGATGAGGTGATTGTGTTTACGCCAGGCTATAATTATGCAAGCCAGCTGTTGATGGTCGGTGCTTTACCGGTCTGGGTTCCCCTGGCGCCAAACAACACCCTGGATTGTGATGCCCTCGAAGCGGCTGTGACTTCCAAAACCAAGGCCATTCTGTATTGCAACCCCAATAATCCCACCGGCAACGCGTTTACACGCTCAGAGGTCGAATTTCTTGCAAAAGTGGCGCTTGATCACGACCTGCTGCTTTTCGCCGATGAAGTTTATAAAAAACTTTATTATGAGGGCAATTCACATTTCTCGGCCGGGAGTATCAATGAGATCAGAAACAGAACGATACTGATCGACAGCTTTTCCAAATCCTATGCCATGACGGGCTGGCGGGTCGGGTATGTGGCGACCACTCCACAGCTGGCACAGCCGATGTACCTGGTTCACCGGGCTTCGGTCATGACCATCAATACGATCGCGCAGAAAGCTGCGCTGGCAGCCCTGCGCGGACCCCAGGATTGCCTGTATGAAATGGTAGCAGAGTATGATCGTCGTCGCCGGTCGATTTTAAAAAAATTAGAAAATCTTGCGGGATTTGATTGCACGACCCCCAACAGCGCCTTTTATGTTTACGGACGCTTCGACGCAAGAATGAAGTCTGCCGAAATGGTCGAATATCTTTACGAGAAAAAGGTTGCCGTCCGGAGCGGTACAGAATTCGGCAGCAGCGGAGAAGGATTCATCCGGTTGACCTACGCGTTACCCTATACGGAGGCGATTGAAGGAATCGAACGGATGGTTGCAGCCATCAGCGATTTGGATTAAAGCACCATCTAAAGAACCCTTCGGCTTCTGGACTTATCTGGGGATTATATCCACAGCATTTTTCAGAACGCATACACGGGAATCATTTCCGTGTCTATCAAACGCCATTGCCAGCGCTTGATCCATGTCTTTTGCCTTCAGGGTCAGCATTTGATTCAGCGTTTTTTCTCCCAAACCTTCAGTTACAACGATGACTTGCCCCTTGGCCAGGCAGCGCGAATATAACCAGGCTTTGGAAGTTCCGATATCAAAGCCTTCTTTTTTAAACCGTTCCAGAACATCTTGCGGGCAGGATGCAGCGGCCATCCATTCGTAGAAAAGATCACCGCCGATACCATCGGGGCAGGCCGCCGGGAGAATAATAGTACCCCCGGGCTTGATCACCAGTTCGGCGGCCGACAGAGATCTCTGGCTCTGGTAGAGGTTGCTGTCCCTGGGGTGACCACCGGGAATAACCACTAAAATATCTGGGTCTTTGGGTATTGCGACCTCAAAAATTTCTCTGCTGGCATGAACGCCCGCCATCCATGCGGCTTCAATATCACCGGCCACCGCCAAGGTAATTTGTTTGTTTTGGTTTTGTACAAGATTTAAAATAAAATCGACTCCGGCCATTTTAGCGGCTTCCAATGCAGCCAGATGAAACAGATTTTCTTTGATCCGCCCCATGGCAGGACCCAACGGACGGATGTCATAGCCGTGATGGAATTTGAGGGTTTGGACACTGGCCAGACCAGGTAGAATGCTCTTCCTTCCGCCAGAAAAACCAGCTGTCTGGTGGGGATGGATGGAGCCGGTCAGTATCTTCAGGTCCGCTTGATAATACTGCCGGTTGATGACAACCGGCACCCCCTGGGAAGTCCTGCCTAAATCGATCATGTTTTCATGGTCCTGACAGTGGTGATTGAGTACCTGATATTTCTTGGCGATCTCTTTGCCCAGTAGAATTTCAAATTCGTCTTGCCGCACGTTTCGGTGAGTTCCCGTGGCGATCAAAATCAGGATATCTTCATCGGCAATACCGATGGTTTTCAATTCCTGCATCAGCGGCGGCAGCAACTTGTTCGTCAGAGTCGGCCGTGAGACATCGTTGACGACCACTACGGTTTTTTTGCCTTTTTTCTGTGCCATGATCTTTTCAAGAGCCGGGGTACCGATCGGGTTTCGCAAAGCGCGCAAGATTTCGCCGGTTTCATCTTCGACTCCGGGATGATAATGAGGGGTGAACGTGCCCAGATAATTTTTTCGAGGTATCCGAAACGATATCACTGTGGTGCCGTATGGGACTGTTTCAATATGGTAATCTTTGCCCATTATTTTGCAGTGCCCAATTTATGGCGGGTGTAAGGTACCAGACCGCCCGCCAGAAAAATGTTCATTACTTCAACCGGCAGGGGCTTAAATTTGAACGTTTGCTTTCGCGCCCGGATGATGCCTGACGCCAAATCGATTGTCAGTCGATTTCCCTGGTCCACTGCTTCAACGGCAGCCGGGCAGACGATGGCCGGCAGGGCTGCATTCAGACAATTACGGTAATGAATTCGTCCGAATGATTTGGCAACAATTGCTCCAATGCCATTTTCTTTCAGACAAGTCACGGCCTGCTCTCTAGCCGAACCGCAGCCCCAGTTTTTCCCGGCAACAATGATATCATCTGGCCTGACACCTGGCCTGAAGGCAGGATCCAGATCTTCCAGCGCATGAACAGCCATTTTTTTCGGTTCAGAAATCGTGTACACATATTTTCCCGGAAAGATCAAATCAGTACTGACATTATTTCCATACTTCCAGACGTTGCCGGTGATCGGATTTAATTTTTCTTTCATAGGTCTCCCGGATGCGTTAGAGAACCGGCCACAGCAGATGCGGCAACCACTGCCGGTGAGGCCAGATAAATTTTTGACGCTCTGGTTCCCATACGGCCCTGGAAATTTCGATTTGCGCTGCTAACGGTTACTTCGCCCTCGGCCGGAACACCTAAGTGGCTGCCCAGACAAGGTCCGCAACCAGGCGGACCGATCAAGGCACCGGCAATCGCCAGGGTTTCGAGGTAGCCGGCTTGCAGTGCGGCAATATAAATAGGGGCCGAAGCGGGTATGACAATAAATCGTGTCCGGGGATGAACTTTGTGTTTTTCTAATATGGCTGCGGCAAGGGCCAAATCCTCCAGACGTCCATTGGTACACGTCCCCAGGAAAGCCTGGTCAATGCGTATTCCAGCCACTTCTTTTAAGGGCCGAACATTGTCCACGCTGTGAGGGCAGGCAACGGTTGGACCGATTTCATCCGCGCTAAATTCTTTTGTGCGGGCATAAACGGCCTCCGAGTCCGGATAAACCGGATTGTAAATCCGCTGCGCTTTTCCTTTAAGATAGTTGAAGGTTGCCTGATTGGGCGGCAGATAGCTGTTTTTGGCACCCAGCTCAGCGGAGATGTTAGATAACACGGCCCTGGCGTCCAGACTCAGGTTTTCGACGACCTCCCCGTGCCATTCAACAGACATATAGATGGCTGCATCAGCGCCCAGCTTGCCGATTACGTAAAGCGCCAAATCTTTAGATGTAACATCCAGTGGAAGTTTTCCATGAACCATGATTTTCAGACTTTCGGGTACCATCAGCCAAAGATGCCCTAAGGCCCAGACCGAGGCCATCTCGCTGCGGCCGATTCCGGCGCCGAATGCACCCATTGCGCCCGCATGGGTGGTGTGAGAGTCGGCTCCGAGAACCACCTCCCCGGGTAAGGCCAAACCTTCTTCTACCAGTACCTGGTGGCAGATTCCCCGCCCGACGGAAAAACAATTCTCTACCCCTTGTTCGATGGCAAATTCGCGCGTGATACGATGGTTTTCCGCGTGCTGGGTCGATGACGCCGGAGCAGCGTGATCGGCAAAGAAAGCGAGTTGCTGCGGGTCTTTTACACGCTTTGCACCCATTTGTTTAAAAATATGATAAATGGCGGCCGTATTGTCGTGGGAAAGTGCCACGTCAGGTTTTATGGTTATAATCTGCCCGGGTCTGACTGTCGTAAGCCCGGCCTTGGCGGACAAAATTTTTTCTGCAAACGTCATGCTCATTTAAAAATTTCCTTGCAGTTAACTCAAAGACAATCCGAAAATGCCAGGAACGATGAAACCGGCTGAAAAATGCTTGATGTTACCTCAACACTGCCTCAAGTGCCCGAGACAGATGACTGATTTTGGTTGAGACCGGTGAAAAATCAAATTTTTTTAAAACCGGCGGATACTTCAATCCGGTGCCGGTCACGACGGCAACGGCGCTTGCATCGGTGGGAATCCGTTCGTTTTGGACAGCCCGCATCAGACCCGCCAGGCAGGTAGCCGATGCCGGTTGGGCAAATATTCCTTCCTGCGCCAGTAACTGTATTGCCGTTAATATCGCTTCATCATCCACCTTTATCGCAAAGCCGCCATTTATTTCCAGTTTCCGCAATACCTGATTGCCACTGGGCGGATAGGGATTTTCGAGCACATGATCCAGGGTTGCAGCGTCCGGGAAATGTTTGATCCGATTTTCACCTTTCTCAAAAGCATCAACTGTGGGCGAGTTTCCCTCCGCCTGGACTCCGATCATTTTCGGAATTTCTGAAACGATTCCACTGCTTTTAAGCTCCTCAAAACCCTTTAAAATACCCCGGAAGAGCCCGCCTGATCCAAGCGGCACCGCCAGGAAATCCGGCAGGCTGCCGTCCATTTGTTCGAAAAGTTCAAATGCCAGGCTTTTGTACCCCTCCACCCGCATCGGATCATCAGAGAGGCTGAAATATATTTGATATTCGTTGCCGATTTCCAGCAGCTTGGTATAAAGTTCGGCATAGTCGCCCCGGACTTGAATTGCGCTGGCGCCATATATTGTCAAGGCTTCGATCTTCTCTATGGGGACATTCTCTTTCAGTATGATAATGGTGTCCATGTTCGCTCTACTGCCGTATGCAGCCACCGATGCGCCCATGTTTCCTGAGGATAACGTACCAAATCGTTTGTAGCCCAGTCTGAGTGCATTTTGTAGGCTGCAAGCCGTTCCGCGATCCTTGAACGTCCAGGTTGGATTCTGAGTTTCATTTTTAAAAAATAAGGTGCGAAGACCGATTTTTTCAGCGATAAAAACCGAATTCAGCAAAGCGGTCCGGCCTTCTCCCAGGGAGGCGCGAGGTTGCGGATCCAGGTGCGGATAAAAGGGAGCGTATCGCAATGCAAAGAAGTCACTTCGTTGAGTTTGAAACCAGTTTGGGGGCAACGT
>JASFIU010000351.1:0-5404 GCA_050122495.1 Desulfobacterales bacterium
GTGAGGAACAGGCCCGCAGAAGTGCAGCAAAATGCTACGATGTCGACATCGGCCAAACCCACTATCACGATCCCCATGATCGCACCAAACTCAGAATAACCGGCACGGTGGGTGAAATCGGAGATATTCAGCGGCATTACAACCGCAGTCCTGCCGGTGTGGAGGACACGCGCATCACCGCTGCCAAAATCCACCTCGATCGCGCGCTGCGGCTGGCAGAAGAAGGCTTTTACGATTCAGCCGAGCAGGAATTCGCCATCGGACTGCACAGTCTTCAGGATATTTTTTCCCATGCCCAGTTAACACCCACAACCCACACCTGCCTGGGGGAGTTCCCCGACCTGGTCAAGTATCACCCCTTATCCATGTTTGAAGCCGCTGTGGCAACCGAGGGCTATTTTAAAAAATTTATCGCCGGCCTCAATTTAAAACCAATTCATCAGGCGACTGAATCGCAGACGCCTATTGCGCGTTCTGACCCACCTGTGGTTGGAACCGCCGCCCTGGACGAAAAATCCAGGGTGTCGCAAAAATTGTCCGAATTCCCCAAAGGGCTGACCGCTTTTTTAAAAGACAATGACATCTGCATTTTTGTGGGTGCCGAAGGAACCAGGCTCACCGAACTCGGATTCGGGGCAGATCTCGACGGGGACGGAAAGATCACACCGGACAAATGGGTAGACGTCAATAAAGACGGCAAGCCGCAATGGTTCGAGATCGAAGATCAATTTGATAATGGCAGAAAATGGGACCGCCAACCGGCAGCCTATAACCATTACACTCGGATGATTTTTATCGCGGCCCGGACGTTGAAAGAGCCCGAATTTGAAACCCTCTTAAAGCACGAAATCAACCACGCCATCGATCTGACCTGCAAGGATAATCCCCAGCTAAAGCATAAATGGAGCGCGTATATCGACAAGCTATATAATGCAGCACGCCGGCAGGGGACCATCGCTTTCGATGAGCTCGACCCCCACGAGTACTTTGCCCGAATCGAACAGCCATAGATCACCTTTCAATTATTGGTTGTTTTCAAATCCCGCCGCGGTGGGACTTTGCACGAGAATCCACGGTTCCAACCGCAACGTTTAAAGCACTGACGTGCTTTTGCCTTTTCAGCCTATGGCCGAAAATTCAAGCCACCCACGATGCGGGTGGATGTTGACTCACAGCCCTATTAATTACCAGAATCGGTGGCAATCTTCTGAAAAATGCATACTATATATTGATGAATTTCATTCATTTTATACTACATAATGTGTTTTACTATTGACAGTTCAGAAAATGAGGTGTAATGGATGCTGGTAACTTACAAGCGGATTAGGGGCAGCCGATACAAGAAGCGGTTTCAAAACCCCATCTTAGGTCCAATGGGTGTGTTGTCCCGCAAATTGAAATGCTCACGTACTAACGTGTACGCTCCGCTTTAAATTCGCGTGACGCCTTGATGCATACCCTAATCTGTTATTATCAGATATGTAATCCCGCGTAGCGGGGCCCTTGATGCACACCTTAATTTGTTAAAATAAAGATGTGTAATCCCGCGTTCAGGCGGGAAACCTAATCTGAGGTTTTGAAAAAACTTCAAATGAAAACCGCAAGGGGGGGTTGAAGCAGCCCCGGATGAAACCAGGCAAAGGAATCAACAGTTCAAACTAACATTCATGCTAAAGAGGAGGGTCAAGATGATTATTAGTTTTGTTAACCAAAAAGGAGGCGTCGGGAAAACCACCTCCGCGATAAACATTGCTGCCAGTTTGAAAAGACGAAATTATAAGATCGGGTTTATCGATGCAGACCCCCAGGGCAGTGCCACACATTGGCACGCCGTGGAAGACAACAATGCCTTTGAGGTCCTGCATCATCCAGAACCGATTTCCAAGAGTGAGGTCGACGAGCTCTCCCAAAATTACGATTATCTGGTGATCGATGCGCCCCCCGCATTTGGTGACATTACAAAATCAATCCTGGCCGTAACGGATCTTTCCATAATTCCACTGAGCCCCAGTTCCCTGGACATTTGGTCCTGCAAAGGAACATTGGAAATGGTGGATGAAGCCCGGGAAGAAAACCCGGATCTGGACGTTAAGCTTTTAATCAACCGCAAAATACCGGGAACCCGGGTGGGACGCGAGGCACGCGAGTCGCTGGGTGTATTTGATATGGATATTCTGGGTTCCGAGCTGTGCCAGAGAGTCGCTTATATCGATGCGATGACTTCAGGCGTTTCGGTCATGCAGTATGCCCCCAACAGCAAAGCGGCCAATGAAGTCGAAAGCCTCTGCGATGAGATCACGCTTCCGCAGACCCAAAGCGAACCCCAGATGGAGGAACAGCATCAATATGCGCAGGCGCAGGATGCTGAAGTTGAAGAACCTCAATCATATGCATATACGCAATCGGACGACGTTGAGGATGAAGAACCTCGATCGGATGCCTATGCACGAGCAGACGATGTTGAGGATGAAAGACCTGAACCCTACGCCTATACGCAATCAGAAGATGTTGAGGAAGAAAATCTTGAGCTGCACCCAAACGCGCAATCGCCGGAAGGTGATGATGAAAAACCGGTCTGGTAAAATGGTTGGCGCTAACCGATAGGAATGCAGGCATGGCCAAAATTAAACGAAGAAAACTCAAATGGATGGCATCCGACTCTTCTCAGGTTGTTGGGTATAAACTATACTGGTCTGAAAATGGGGCCGTAGAATATGATTCCCAATGCGCCATTCTGGGGAATGTCACTGAGATTATTTTACCCGATGATGTCAGTTCTTTCACGCCCAATGGCGGCTCAATTGAATTTGGCATCACCGCTCTGGATGAGCTTGGAAATGAATCGGATATGATTACCCTGAAGGCACCCTATCAGTTTAACGTGCCTAAGGCCCCCGAAGATTTCTATATGCAAAAGTTAGACGATTTTTGCATAACCCGCCAGCCAAACGAAGAGGATGACCGGGTCGATTATTATATAACCAGCAACCAGAATGATGAATCTGATGAAACAGAACCCATTATTCTGGTCGAAGCTGTCGGATCGATCAATTGAGTAAAACCCGGGCAATTTGAAAATGGTGTTATTTTTTTAACACCCGGATATGATTTGGGCGTTAAATCCAATGCATTGAAAAGCAGGGTCCTGCGACCCTGCTTTTTATTTTATGGGCAACCGAAAGGTCATTTTATAAAAAAATATAATCTGCCAGAATCTGCGTAACGTGCCGCGGCGACTTGTCCGGCGAAGTTTTAACGAAGACGGAAGCGCACTGGAGCGAAGACGGGTGTGCCACGGCGAAGCTCGTCAGAGCGAAGACGGGTCTACCAAATGCTTTTAGCCAGCCGGGCAGGCGCTCGGGTTCTGAACGCTGAACTCCAAATAAGGCTTGACTCTTTGGTTTTTTTTGGAGAAGTAAACTCATGTCCTCATTAGACTTCGATGCAATCCTTAAGGCCCGACAGCACCTGCACGGAATTGTACGCCAAACGCCATTTGATCGATCCGCCGCCCTCAGTGACCAGAGGAATATAGAAGTCTATCTCAAGGCCGAATGCCTGCAACGCACCGGTTCGTTTAAACTGCGGGGCGCGTATCACAAGATTGCCTCCCTCAGTTCTGAAGAAAAAACCAGAGGTATCGTCACCAGCTCAGCTGGAAATCATGCCCTGGGAGTTGGTTTTGCGGCAAGCCGTTTCAACATCCCCGGCCGCATTTATGTGCCCGAAACCATCCCCCGGAACAAACTGGAAGCGATTCAAAGATTCCGGCTTGAAGTGGTTATCGAAGGCGAACGTTTCGACATGGCCAGTTCAGCTGCATTGGCGGATGTAAAGCAATCCGGTCGAATTTTTATCCCGGCCTATGACGAGTGCCTGATTATGGCCGGCCACGGGACCCTGGGGCTGGAAATGCTGGAGGAAATTCCGGACCTTGATGCGGTGATCGTGCCGGTGGGGGGCGGCGGCTTGATCGCCGGAATTGCCACCGCTGTAAAAAAAATCAATCCCGCCATCCAGGTCATCGGCTGCCAGTCAAGCGCCTCCTGCGCGATGGCGCGTTCACTCGATGAAAACCGTCCCTATCTCACTTTTCCGTCAAAGGAGACCATCGCCGAGGGGCTGGAAGGCGGTATCAGTGAAACCACATTTAAACTCGGGCGTCGTCTGATTGACCGCATGGTGCTGGTCGAGGAAGCAGAAATCCGTTCCGCCATCCGGTTTTTGTTGGAGCATCACCGGCTGGTTGTGGAAGGATCCGGAGCGGTGGGGGTTGCAGCCCTTTTGCACGACCGCTGGTCGGATCCGGAACGAAAAGTGGGTGTCGTTTTAACTGGAGGCAATCTGGATTACCCGTTATTAAAACAAATCCTGATCGATGCAGATTAAAAACAATATCTCACATTTGATCATAATCATATGATAAACGATCATAAAATTTAATCGCCGTCTTTAGCAGGATACCAGCATGATTCGACTTTATCTAGAACCGAGAACGGTAATAACGTGGGAGGATTTTATCAATTCAAAGCCAAATTTTTCGATTGCCCTTGATGGCTATGTCAAAGGACCCCCAAAATTCTCAATCCAGGGGCCCTATGCCAATTTCAATCATCATGAGGGCGTCGCCCGCATTGCCACCCGCAGTACCTGCGCGCAGGTCTATTTTTATATTCGCCTCGGGCTGCTGGATACATTTCAAAAAGAAGGGGTGCCGAATGCAGGCGTTTACATAAATGATGTGGATCAGGATGTCTGCATGTCCTACTGGTTGCTGAAAAATTCCGAAAAACTGGAAGGATTGCGGTTTGAGAATGTTTTATTTCAATTAATATTATTTGAAGATATCCTTGACGCCTCGGCAGGTGCCTATCCGATAAATCCTGACAATCCGCAAATCCACCGCCAGGCCTGGATATATGAACCTTATACCCGGGCGCGAACAGATGGAAGCATTTACCGTATGTCAAAAAAGGAAATGAGGAATATCATCCGCGCGGTGTGTGACAGAATTGACGCGGCGATCCGTGGGCAAAGCGGAGAAATTGAATTGGATACACGGTTTGAGAAAATTGGCGGCGGACCTGGATGGCAGTTAATTTTAGAAGAGGGACCCTATGCACGCACCAAACTATTTTCTGAAAAAATAAAAGCATATGTCGCCCTGGTTGAAAAAAGGGATGATTCCTACGCTTATACGATTGGAAAAATGTCACCCTTCATCATGTTCCCTATCGAACGGATTTACGAGGCGCTCAATAAAGCCGAAGGGCTTACTTCCCAGGAAAATTGCTGGGGCGGAAGCGCGATCATCGGCGGCTCACCGCGAAAAACCGGCAGCAAGCTTTCACCTGAAAAAATCGAAAAAGTGATCAATGACTGTATTCAGCTGGAAAAAAATTGC
>JASFIU010000352.1:0-5402 GCA_050122495.1 Desulfobacterales bacterium
ATCTCATTTCGGGCCCCAGAATCGGATCAACCTCAGG
The DNA here is from genome assembly GCA_050122495.1 of Desulfobacterales bacterium. GTDB lineage: Bacteria > Desulfobacterota > Desulfobacteria > Desulfobacterales > JAHEIW01 > JAHEIW01. The sequence continues at coordinate 38 of JASFIU010000352.1, forward strand.
AAACATGTTGAAGGGGAAAACCGCCTCTTTAATTCCATAATGGGGTATGGGCCGATGTTTCAGTTCTAGATCCTTAATATGTGTGCCAAGCATGACCTGCATGGCAATCCGGGCCATGGATATGTCACACACCTTGGATACTAAAGGTACGGTTCGCGATGCACGCGGATTGGCTTCCAGCACATATACCGTATTTTCAAATATGGCGTATTGAATATTCATCAGCCCGATAACGTTTAGCTCGATTGCAATCTTTCGTGTATATTCGCTAATTGTTTCGATGTGTTTCGGTGCAATGCTGACCGGTGGAATAACGCATGCCGAATCACCGGAATGTATTCCCGCCAGTTCAATATGTTCCATTACAGCCGGTACGAAAGCATCGGTGCCATCGGCAATCGCATCGGCTTCTGCCTCAATGGCGTTATCCAAAAATTTATCGATTAAAATCGGCCTCTGGGGAGAGATCTCTACGGCTGCCTCCAGGTAGAATTTAAGGGATTCCTCATCCTGCACCACTTCCATGCCACGGCCCCCCAAGACATATGAGGGCCTGACCATTAATGGATATCCAATTTTGTCAGCGATTTTCTGAGCTTCCTCCATGGTACTTGCCATGCCCGCCTCAGGTTGGGGGATGCCCAGCTTGCGCATAATGAGTCGGAAACGATCCCGATCTTCGGCCAGATCTATGGTTTCAGGAGACGTGCCGAGGATCTTTACGCCCATCTTCTCCAGTTCAGTCGCAATATTCAGGGGCGTCTGTCCGCCAAATTGGACAACAACCCCCTCGGGTTTCTCCTTTTCATAGATGCTCAAAACATCTTCAACCGTCAGAGGCTCAAAATAGAGTTTATCCGATGTGTCGTAATCAGTAGATACGGTTTCAGGGTTACAATTGACCATAATCGATTCATAACCTGCATCGCGGATGGCCAGTGCGGCATGCACGCAGCAGTAATCAAATTCAATGCCCTGACCAATACGGTTAGGTCCACCACCCAGAACCATTATTTTTTTTCGATCACTGACCGGAACCTGGTCAGGGGCATTGTAAGTGGAATAGTAATAGGCTGCGTTTTCAACACCGCTTACCGGTACCGGTTCCCAGGCCTGATCCAAGCCTAATGCTTTTCGCTGTTCACGGATTTGCTTTTCCGGCAGGTTGAGCAACATGGCCAGATAGCGATCTGCAAAACCGTCCTTTTTGGCTTCAATCAGCAAATCATCCGGCAATGTTTGATCCCTGTAAGTTAATATTTTCTCCTCAAGTTCAACGATCTCTCGCATCTGCTCGATGAACCAGGGCTTGATATGGGTCTTTTCATACAATTCCTGCACCTCAGCACCTTTGCGCAGGGCCTCATACATGAGAAACTGGCGTTCGCTGGTAGCAAAGCCGAGCCGGCCCATAAGTTCTTCAAGGGACAATTTGTTGAAATTTTTTGCGAATCCAAGACCGTAACGATTGGTTTCAAGGCTTCGAATTGCTTTCTGAAATGCTTCCTTATATGTTTTACCCAGACTCATGACCTCACCGACTGCCCGCATCTGGGTTCCCAACTTATCTTCAGCCCCCTCAAATTTTTCAAAACCCCAGCGGGCGAATTTAACAACCACATATTCACCTGAAGGCGTATATTTCTCAAGGGTCCCATCCCTCCAGTAGGGTATTTCATCCATGGTCATACCGCCGGCGAGCAAAGAAGAAACTCTGGCAATAGGAAATCCGGTCGCCTTGGATGCCAGGGCGGAGGAGCGGGACGTGCGGGGGTTGATCTCGATGACAACGACGCGGCCTGTCTCCGGGTCATGCGCAAACTGAATATTGGTTCCACCGATCACCTCAATGGCCTCAACAATGTCATAGGAATATTTCTGCAAACGCTCCTGAAGCTCTGTGCTTATTGTCAGCATGGGGGCCGTACAGTAACTGTCACCGGTATGGACGCCCATGGCGTCGACATTTTCGATAAAACAAACCGTTATCATCTGGTTCTTCGCATCTCGAACCACTTCCAGTTCGAGTTCTTCCCAGCCTAAAACCGATTCTTCGACCAGGATCTGATTGACAAGACTTGCTGCCAGACCTCGGGCTGCGATAACTCTTAATTCCTCAATATTATAGACTAAGCCACCTCCGGTTCCACCCATGGTATAAGCCGGACGAATAACAATCGGAAAACCCAGATCCTCGACCACCACCTCAGCATCTTCAACCGTAGTGACCGTTTTGCTGCGCGGCATTTCGATGCCCAGTTTTTCCATCGTAGCTTTGAAGGCCAGACGATCTTCACCGCGCTCGATGGCATCCACATTTACACCGATAATTTGCACACCATATTCTTCCAATACGCCTTCTCGAAAAAGCTCAGAAGAAAGATTCAGGCCGGATTGTCCTCCCAGATTAGGCAGGAGTGCATCAGGTCGTTCCTTAGCAATAATCTGCGTCAGAGTTTTTAGATTCAGCGGTTCGATGTAGGTGACATCAGCCATACCCGGATCGGTCATGATCGTTGCCGGATTAGAATTAACCAACACGATTTCATATCCCATGGATCTCAGAGCTTTACACGCCTGTGTACCGGAATAGTCAAATTCACAGGCCTGTCCGATCACGATAGGACCTGATCCAATGATGAGGATCTTGTGGATGTCATCTCTTTTGGCCATAATTTCTCCCTTAAGTGGGGTTAAAATGAGCTGGTTTCAGAGGTAGGTTGATAGCCATCAATCTTGCGAGGAATATAGAGAACTGGGTGTTGGGTGTCAATAGCATTCGCCATCATATCGGTGTCAGCATATATACAAGCGTTCCATTCACTATCGATGAAAACCAGTTTAAGAAACAAGGTAAAATTGTCTTGACAATAAGTACCACAATGTGGCATATACGAATCGACCGATTCCCGATCGAACTGAACGAATTCTTCACCTTACGATCTAACCGCACACTTGAAGCGACTCTTCTGCCTGATCAAGGTCCTGACTGCCTTAAATCTTAAATAAAGGCAAAATGGAAAACAATCTCCACACGTACACCCCAAACTCCTAATGGAATTCTACCTCCGCAAGGAGTTGAATACTCGGGATGAGCAAATTTTCTAAAGGTCTTATTATTTATCTGGATTAAAATAGGGGGAACCATGGATATTCTAGTTGTAGCGGGTCGCATATTATACGGTGGACTTATGGTGTATGTCGGCATTAGCAACTGCAAGCAGCTTAAACTAATGGCCGAAATCACAAAATCAAAGGGGATGCCCTATCCCAGGCTATGCGTGATCATTGCAAGTACTATCCTAATTTTGGGTGGACTCAGTATCCTGATAAATTACCGGATAAAAATAGGTGTCTTGTTGATTTGGATATTTTTGTTTCCAGTAACGCTGATAATACACAATTTCTGGACCGTTGAAGATCCAATGGAAAGAGGGAACGAGATGGGTCATTTTTTGAAAAACCTTTTGATACTGGCGGGCGCGCTGATATTTTTAGGTTTGCCGGCCTCCTAACTTTACTTGATGAATCGGTTGGACAGTAGGTATTCGACTGAAAGATAAATAGTCTTATTTTCACGATTCTATATAATTTTTTAAACGCTTAACACTTGAAATCTAAATAAAGAACGAGGTGCAATATGAGAGAAGCTACGGCCACAGCCGCCGACACAATAGCGAGACTCGGATTAAAGCTCGGTGATCTTCGTCAAGCGATCAGCAAGGAATATGAGGAAGTAGCGAAAAATCCTGAACGCGGATTCCCTTTTCATACGGGAAGACCTTTAACCCAAATTTTAGGTTATGAGGCGGAATGGCTGGAGGGAATTCCTGAATCCGCAATCGAGTCTTTTGCCGGTATCGGCAATCCGTTTAGCCTCGGGGAAATCCCGCCTGGAGAGCGAGTAATCGATATTGGGTGCGGCGCCGGGATCGACAGCCTGATTGCCGCGAAAAAAGTGGGTACAGAAGGGAAGGTGGTTGGAATTGACATGACCGAGGCGATGCTGGCTAAGGCCCGTCAGGCCGGTGAAGACGCCGGTTTCAGCCAGGTGGAATTTCGGAATGGGCTTGCTGAAAATTTACCTGTCGAGGACGGCTGGGCCGATGTTGTGATTTCCAATGGCGTTATCAATTTGACTCCGGATAAAGCGGTAACTTTTCGTGAGATAGCCCGGGTGCTTAAACCGGAAGGCCGCATGCAGATAGGTGATATCCTAGTTTAAAAACAGGTGCCCGAGAGTGCAAAGCGTAAAATCGAACTCTGGACCGGCTGAATCGCCGGCGCTCTTCTGGAAGAAGAGCTTAAAAATACGGTCATCTCTGCGGGTTTTACAGGCTTTGAGATCACCTGGCGAGAGGAGGTTTTTAACGGTGCACCGCAATCAAGCAGCGCAGCGGATTTCGGAACCTTCGGTATCAACTTCAGAGCGCGAAAGGCTTAACGTTGGCTTTAAAGTTATGCAAATTTCAATTGTCAAATTAGGTTATTGACATTATCCGCATCCGCGATATGTGAGGCATAACATCTACTCACTTCAGCCCAGCTTTGCGAAGGGCGTTTACATAGCGTTCAGTATAAGCTTTGTCTTTAAACGGAAGTCTCTTTGCAATACGATCTACAGAAAAGTCGGGATCCAACCTCAGAAGCTCCGCGGCTGCAGCACGGGCCTCCTCTTCACGGTCCAGCAAACTATATGTGACCGTCAGAACAGTGTGAAGGTACACGCCAGTTGGACTGATATTAAGAGCCTTCTTATATGCTTCAAGCGCCTCTTCATACTGGTCCATGACCCAGTGGCCCATACCCAGCCAGTAGAATGTACTGGCTGATGTCATTGGATCGCGACGGATCGCCTTCTTGGCCGCGGCAACGGTTTCCTCGCCTCTGCCTAAAGGGTACAGCATTGCCGCTAACATTTTGTAGCCTATTGCTTCGCCTGGAGTGAGATCAATGAGCCGCTTCGCCTCGTCAATTGACTTTTCATACTGTCTCTTCTGACGATAGATATAGGCCAGCAACCAGCCACCGTTTATACGGCTATCATCCAAAGCAAGTGCCTTTTGCGCCAGTTTTAAAGCCTTTTCCATAGACTCTTTCCTCGATTTACTCCAACCGTTCCTTGCATCGACCGCGTGTGCCCAACCAAGTCCCGCGTAGAGTCCTGAGTAATTAGGATCCAGAGCAATTGCTTCCTCAAACAGTTGTCGGGCCCTGGCATTATCTTCTTTAGTCCCTTTCCTACGATACCTCGCTGCCTGCCAGCCCTTTAAATAGGCTTCAAGATTTGTTGTGCCTCTTGCGTAGATGCGAGCTGTTTCTCCGTCGGATAGCTTAATCTGCAAGGCAGTTATGATACGCATAG
>JASFIU010000353.1:0-5398 GCA_050122495.1 Desulfobacterales bacterium
AAGGGAAGTAGTTGACGCACGGCTTCCGGACAGAATTTGCATTGGGGTGCCACATAAATGCTGAGATGGGTCGGCAGATCAATGTCGGCGAGCCGATCTTTTAGGTCTTTATCAATCTGCATTGTAGCCGAACCGAGCATGTTAAGGGCTTCGATAAAGGGCGCCAGTTCAGTCCCCGAGGGGATCGCCTGATACCATAACCCGTTATGAATTTTTATTGCCGGAACCGCATCGGGATCGCCTTCTTCTCTTTCGATTCGTATTCTGGGCACCAGTTGATTGAGTTCGTCGCAAAATTGCCCGACCGATCCGCTTTTCTCGTGTTCGGTCGCAAGAAGACCGATGCGGACTTCCGTTGAAAGCGTATCATTGAGGGTCAATATCTCTTTTTTTTCAAGCGGTGTCATCTTTAATAATGGTGTCAGGTGTCGGGTGTCAGGTGTCAGATGACAGAACGCAGTCCACCTTTTGTCATCTGTCCTCTGTATCTTCCTGACACCTGAACACTGAAACCTGACACCTGTATTATAGGGTGTCTTGTAATGCAAGAAATAATTCATAGTTTAGATATGTAAAATATATTGAAAAATTTGGAAAACTGGCCGGATCGTTCATGGCCGCAATGCTTGTCTTGACTTGTTGTTTTCGCTAATGATATAGGCCATGGGGATGAGCAAAAGCTCCGGGATTTCGTTACCTTTTTGAGCCCGGTTAATGCTAGATTTGGGCAGTGGTCCTTGGCAGAAAGGAGAATCAACATTATGGATACTGAAAGCCTGTTGAAAGATAAAATTGTATTGGCGGTAGATGATGAAGTCGACGTAACTGCGACCGTCGAAGAGGTTTTGGACATGTGTCTTGTGCGCAAAGCCAATGACTATGATACGGCGCGCCAGCTCCTGATGAGTTACACGTTCGATATCGTTATCCTCGATATCATGGGGGTCAACGGGTTCGAGCTTCTAAAGACCTCGGTCAAAAGGGGCTTTCCCACCGTAATGCTCACCGCCTATGCATTGACACCTGAAGCACTGGAAAAATCCATCAAACTGGGCGCGGTTTCTTTTTTGCCAAAGGAAAAAATGAGTGAGCTGGATGAATTTTTAGCCGATGTTGTGCTCAAAGGCGGTCAGCCGGTCTGGGAAAAGCTTTTTGAAAAACTCGGCGGCTTTTTTAATAAACGCTTTGGGCCGGACTGGAAACAGCGCAACCAATTTTTCGAAGAATTTGAGCAATCCCTTCAACAAAGCAAACAGAAAGAATCCGGATAAGGTATATCCTTTGTTTAAGAAGAAGGGGAAGCAGCCCGAAAAGCCAAAGGCGCAGCAGCGGTCAAGGCGGCGGTGGTCGTACTGGCTGGTTCGTCTGCTGAAGACGCTGCTCTTAATGAGGCGGAAAGGCCGCAGGACCCTTCCAAAAAGGACTGAGCCGTCCGACTCCATCATCGCTAGATCCTGTTCGGCCTTACGCCCACTGATGCACGGGTTTTCGACGGTTCGCAACCGGAGATTGCCGGCGGTATCCTCATGTCAATTCATTTATGCCCTCCGTAATAGGTCCGATCGATCGGTGCTGCAGTCAGATCAGAGAGAAGCGTCCAATCGTTGAAAAAACACGTCAAAACTGCGCTTGACAACATGGCGCATTTTTAGTATCTGAGTCACAAAAATTACCGCAACCAACAGGCTTCCATATGTTGCGGGTTGCGTCCGTTTCGCAAACAACCCTAAATTTCCGCTAGGGTTTCTTTCTAAAAGGTAATTCTTCAAAGCAGGGCTGGGAAATGGAAACAGAAAAACTGCTTCAAGGGAAAAGGGTGTTGATAGTTGATGACGAACCCGACGTCCTTGATTCTTTGACTGAGCTTTTGAGCGTCTGTATGATTGATCGTGCATCTACATTCGAGGAAGCAAAAGCGCTTCTTGAAACATATAGCTACGACGTTGCGGTTTTTGACATCATGGGCGTTGAGGGATTCGAACTTCTCCAGATTGCAAATGAAAAAGACATTCCTGCTCTAATGCTCACCGCCCATGCTTTGAGCGAAGAGACCTTGACGAAATCCGCAGAAGAGGGAGCTTCCTACTATGTTCCTAAGGAAGAAATAGTAAATATTGATTTGTTTGTCGCAGATGTTATCGAGGCCAGAGAGAAAAAGAAGAACCCGTGGGCCAGGTGGTTCGAGAGACTTGGCCCTTTTTTTGAAGACCGGACAAATTTTAGAGGTCCGAATTGGAGAGAGGATCATAAGAAATTCTGGGATGAGAAGCTCAAGCAGTTGACAGGCTACTGATAACGCTTCTCATATTTTTCTTTGGGATTCATTTTCGGGAGGTGTAACAATACAACTGAACTTAATTTATAAATCGCAATTTCCTTTTACGATCGGAAAGTTAAACCAGCTTGGTGGTAAAAACGGAAAATTTGTCACCGGGACTGACTTCGGCAGAGGCAATTTTAGCAGATTTAAACCATACAAAAGGAGGAATGAAATGAAGAAAGCATCCCTAATCGTGTTAGCAGTAATGCTAGCTGTAAGCATGGTTGTTCTGGCCGTATCTGCGCCCGCCAGCGCTAGCGGGAAGATTCAGCTCGATTTCGCTACTTTCTGGCCGGCTGGCGACTTCCAGGCAGGAATCGGGTTCAAGTCCTGGATGAAGACCATATCGGACCGTGTTAAGGCCGAGACCGACTATGAGATCGAGTGGACCGAGTTCTATGGTGTGCATCCAGCGAAGCTATTGGACGGTATTGAGGCCGGAACCTATGATGTCGGGACAAGTGGCCCGGGTTATAGTCCTGGCGTTTTTCCCTTGTGGGCTGGTCCCCAGTACCCAGGCGAAGCTTACAGAAAGAACGCTTACACGATGTCGTTGACCATACAGGCACTTCATGACCAGGTGCCCGAGCTGCAGGCACAATTCGACCGCACAAAAATGATGCTGATGCATTTCTGGTCCACGGGGCCGGGCTACTTCCTTATGACTCCAGGTAAAGACGTCCGAACGCTGGCTGACTTTTCAGGTAAGACCATCAGAGCGGCCAACCCCGCATCCGTGGCGTGTATTGAAGCTTTGGGAGGCAAAACGCTGTTCGCCCCCATGAGTGTGGCGCTCGAGCGGTTTGAGGCCGGCCTGATCGATGGCATCCTCTGTCCCACAGACACGCCCAAGGGCTTCGGTCTGGGTTCATATGTGCGGCATGTTACCTTCGCTCCATTCAGCTACCACTTCGTGTTCTTCAAGGTAATGAACAAGGCTGCCTATGATCGCTTACCGGCAAAGGTGAAAACTATCTTTGATGAGGTCAACGCTGTCTATCCTGCATACTACGGCCAGTTGAGAACATGGGGTGAGGCAGATGGGTTAGAGTACATGAAAGGTCTTGAGGGCTATACCTTCTATGATGTGCGCGCGGAGAATCCGGCTGAATATGCTAAATGGGTTGCCGCAACAGCTGGTCTCATCGACAAATGGATCGGCGGTGACGCCACGAAGAAGACAGTGTGGAACAAGTTCCGCGAACTGGATAAGTACTATAGCACGACGCCCCCGTATTCTACCTGGACACACAGCAAGACAACTCCGCCGGTGCCACCCTCTGGGAAAAAGTAGGATGATCAACGGGGATTTGGCGTGATGGCGGTCAGAGTACGGTAAGGAGGTTTGGGGTACCCCGGGGAGAATCCCGTGGTACCCCAGCTGTTTTGCGGGAAAACCTGACGGGTTGCTTAGGACAAAAGACACAGGAGGGCCGGATGAATGCTTTCGAAAAAGTGCTGGGCTTTGTCGCAGAGAAGATGGCCTGGGTTGCCATGCTCGCCATTGTGGCGTGTATGGCCCTTGTGGTAACGGATGTGATTCGGTATCAAGCTGTCCATAAGCCGCTTCCCGGCACTCACGAGGTTGTGGAGCTGATCGCCTCCGTGATCCTGAGCATGGGAATCGGCTATCTTACGTTTGTGAGAGGACATGTGTCGGTGGGTATCCTGGTGGACCGCTTTCGGCCCCGGGTGCAGGCTGTCTTTGACCTCGTGACCGGTGTGGTTGCTCTTGGCTTTACGATCTGGCTCACCGAGGGAATGCTCGAGATGGCCGCTCGAAATTACAGATACGGGTGGGTGACGGGCGTTTTGGAAATTCCCAGGGCCCCTTTTATATTTTTGATTGCCCTGTCACTGGCACTCGCATGCGTGGTCCTTGCCAGGGACGTGATCAAAGCGGTGATGGTGATCCGAAAAGGAGGTTGAAATGGAGCGAGAGCTGATAGGTGTCCTATCCGTGATTGTCATGGTTGTGCTTCTTCTTGCCCGCATGCCTGTGGCTTTCGTGATGCTGGTGCTGGGTATGGCCGGTATTGCTTGGATTAAGGGCACGGCGGCCGCGTTGGGGGCTGCGTCCTCGATTATGTACGGGACATTTGCCAGCTATGCTCTGGTGGTTGTTCCCCTTTTCACTTGGATGGGCTACATCGGATACCACTCCGGCATCAGCGAGCACCTGTACGACGCCGCATACAAACTGGTGGGCCGGCTCAAGGGTGGCCTGGCCATGGCGACCACCATAGCCTGCGCCGCTTTCGGCGCCATCTGCGGTTCCACGACGGCTACTTCAGCGACCTTCGCGGCCCTGGCATTACCCGAGATGAAGAAACGGGGTTACAATCGCTCTCTGGCCACAGCCAATGTCGCGGCCTCGGGCATCCTGGGAGTGCTGATTCCGCCCAGCGTCATCTTCATCGTCTATGCCAGTATCACGGCAGAGAGCGTGGCTAAGCTTTTTATTGCCGGTATTCTGCCCGGTCTGCTTCTGGGGGCTTCTTTCCTGGGTGGCACCTACGTGGTGGTCGCCCTCGATCCGAAAAAGGCACCGCCCGGTCCGTATATTCCCTGGAAGGAAAGGATCATTGCGGTGGCTAAAGGGGGAATAGAAGTCATCATCATCTTTGTGGCTGTGATTGGGGGGCTGCTGGCCGGATTCTTTACGGGCACCGAGGCCGGGTCGGTGGGCTGTTTTGCCACGCTGCTGGTGGTGCTGGCCAGGCGGGTCCTCACCTGGCAGGGCTTTGTGAACTCACTGAAAGACACCGTCCGCACATCGACCATGGTCATGTTCCTGGTGGGTGCGGCAGCTGTCTACGGGGAGTTTCTTGGTCTGACACGCCTTCCCATGCTTGTGGCGGACTGGGTGGTGGCGCTTCCTCTGCCGCCCTGGCTTATCATCATTGCCGTTCTTCTCATCCTCATGGCCATGGGCTGCTTTGTCGACGCCCTGGCTATGGTTTTGCTGACCATACCCATTTTTTACCCGGCGGCAATGAAGCTGGGCTTCGACGGGACATGGTTCGGGGTTATCATGACGCTGGCCCTGGGGATGGGCGTGCTGACACCCCCTGTGGG
>JASFIU010000354.1:0-5388 GCA_050122495.1 Desulfobacterales bacterium
GGACTATGCCAAAAGCAAAGGGGCCAAGGGCATTCAGCTGGGCGGTATTTGCTGTACGGGCAACGAGATCCTGCAGCGTCACGGTGTACCGCCGGCCGGCACCTTCCTGCAGCAGGAGCTGGCGATTGTCACCGGCGCCTGCGATGCCATGGTCGTTGACGTTCAGTGCGTATTTCAGAATCTGGCCAACGTGGCCAAATGCTTCCATACCAAATTGATCACCACCCACCCGATTGCCCGTATGGAGCAGGACAATGTCACGCATATCGAATTCGACGAGCACCATGCCATGGAAGATGCCAAGAAAATCGTTACAATGGCCATCGATAATTTCGAAAACCGGGGAGCGGATGTGATGATTCCCGGACAAAAGGCCGCGCAGATTGCGGGCTTTGGTGTGGAATCGATTAAATATCATCTGGGGGGCACCTTCCGCGGTTCTTACTACACCCTCAATGATAACATCATCAACGGCCGTATCCGGGGGGTTGCCGGTGTGGTGGGTTGCAACAACGCCCGCAGCCGTCATAACGAAGCTCATCTGACGCTGGTCAAAGAATTGATCAAAAACGACGTGATTGTTCTAACCACCGGCTGTAACGGGATTGCCTGCGCCATGGAGGGCCTGCTGACACCGGGCGCCGCGCATGTTTACTGCGGGCCGGGTCTGGCCGAAGTCTGCGAAACTGTGGGTATCCCGCCGGTGCTGCATCTGGGCTCCTGTGTGGACAACAGCCGGATTCTGCTGGCGGCCACCGAGGTGGTCAAAGCCGGCGGGCTGGGCAACGACATCCAGGATCTGCCGGCCGCCGGGGCCGCTCCCGAGTGGATGAGCGAAAAGGCCATCAGCATCGGGCACTATTTTGTGACCTCCGGTGTGTACACCCTGTTTGGCGTCAATCTGCCGACCACGGGTGCGCCGGTCTTCCAGCAGTATCTGTTTGAAGAGCTGGAAAAGATATACGGCGGCAAGTGGGATCTTGCAGCCGATCCGCTCGAGATGGCCCGGAAAATGATTGCCCATATCGACAAGAAACGCAAAGAGCTCGGCATCGATAAAGCACGCGAGCGCGTCCTGATGGATATGGCCGATCGTCAAAAGTTAGAAGCATAAAAATAATTTAGGAATTTAGGGATTCAGGGATTTGGGAATTGTCGGATATAATCCATTTTTTAATTCCTCAATCCCTCAATTCTCAATCCCTTAATTAACAATTATAAATCCTCAGAGAAGGAGGAAACTGTATGTCTAGGTTAGTTGCATTTGCCGCTATTCAAGGTGGCTACAACGTTGTGTCGCAGGTTGAAGGCGAATATCAAAAAGCTCTGGATACCTTCAACGCAGATACGAAGGTGGGATTTCCCAACACCGCCTACTATCTGCCGGTGATTTATTCGTTGTTGGGAATTAAAATCGAAACCCTGGAAGACGTTCAAAAAGGGCTGGACGTGGCCCGCAAACTTCTGCCGCCCCATATCAAAGGCATGAACCATTTGCCTTATTTGGGGCCGCTGCTGGATGCCGGTATGGCCACCCTGTTTGCCTTTGAGATCAGGGAGGCGTTACGCTACCTGAATGAGCCGGATTTTTATCTGCATTCCGAAGATATCGATGAAGAAGCCGGAAAAATCTGGCTGGGCGCCGCCGATGATACCGTATTTCGTAAACGCGGGGTCGAGTTTGTGGACGGTTCCGCACCGGGCTTTGCCGCCATTGTAGGGGCTGCACCGGATCCCGAAATCGCGAAAATGATTGTCGAGGAATACCAGAGACGCAGTCTTTACATTTTTCTGGCCGCCGGCCACAACAACACTTCGGTGGCCCAGCAGTTGCTCGAAGCCGGTGTTCAGATCGGCTGGAACACGCGAATTGTGCCATTCGGCCCCTATATTTCATCGGCCATTTTTGCTTTAGGTTTTGCCAACCGGGCGGCCATGGCCTTCGGCAACGTTCAACCGGGGGATTATAATACGATGCTGATGTACAATAAGAACCGCATCTTTGCCTTCGTGAATGCCCTGGGCGAGGTCGGAACCGATTGGGCCGGTGCAGCCGCAGGATGCGTTAACTGGGGTTTTCCGACCCTGGCCGATACCGATATCCCCGAGGTCCTGCCCACCGGTATCTGTACTTATGAGCACGTCGTGGCCAATGTATCCCATGAGGAGATGGTACAAAAATCCGTTGAAGTCCGGGGCCTGAAGGTGAGCGTATCTTCGATCGAGATTCCGTGTTCCTTCGGACCGGCCTATGAAGGCGAGCGCGTGCGCGGTGCCGATCTGTATGCCCAGATGGGCGGCGGTAAAACCCAGTGCACCGAGCTGGTCAAGATGGCTGAAATGAATGAAATCGACGACGGCAAAGTCGAGGTTATCGGCCCGGAAATCACCGAAATTAAAGAGGGCGAAACCATGGCGCTGGGCATTTATGTGCAGATCGCCGGGCGTGAATTCCAGACGGATTTCGAGCCGATCATCGAGCGTCAGATTCATCATCTGATCAATTACATTCAGGGAATCATGCATATCGGCCAGCGCGATATTGCCTGGATCCGGGTGAGCAAAGCCGCTATTGAAAAAGGCTTTACCTTGAATGATATCGGTATCGTGCTGCATGCCAAATTCCACCAGGATTTCCAGAAAATCGTCGACAAGGTCCAGGTCACGCTTTACACCAAGAAAAAGGATGTTGATGATCTGACCAAGCGCGCCCGGGGCGAGTACAAGACCCGCGATGAGCGTGTCGAGAAGATGACCGATGAAGATGTGGAAACCTATTACTCCTGTACCCTGTGCCAGTCCTTTGCGCCCAACCACGTGTGTACCGTCAGCCCCGAACGTACCGGGCTGTGCGGCGCCTACAACTGGATGGACTGCAAGGCATCTTTTGAAATCAACCCCACCGGCCCCAACCAGCCGATTGAAAAGGGCGAATGCCTCGATCCGGTCCTGGGTCAGTGGCAAGGCGTCAATGAATTTGTGCAAAAAGCCTCCCGCGGAGCCGTGGATCACTACAACTTTTATTCCATGGTTTATGATCCCATGACCACCTGCGGATGCTGCGAATGCATCGCGGCCATGTTGCCGCAGTGCAACGGCGTTATGACCGTCGGCCGGGATTACAGCGGGGAAACCCCCTGCGGGATGAAGTTTACCACCCTGGCCGGTGTTATGGGCGGAGGGGCGTCTTCTCCGGGTTTTGTGGGTCATTCCAAATTCAACATCACCCAGCGCAAGTTCATCCTCGGCGATGGCGGCATCAAACGTCTGGTGTGGATGCCCAAGGAATTGAAGGAGGAAATTCGCGAACGGCTGGTCAAACGGGGCGAGGAAGTCGGAATGCCGGACCTGATTGACCGAATCGCCGATGAGACCGTCGGCGTCACCGAGGAAGAGATTCTACCCTTCCTGCAGGAGAAAAAGCATCCGGCGCTGGAAATGGATCCGCTGATCGCAGGCTGATTGAAATACGTTGCGTGTTGCGCGTTACGGGTTTACGGGTTTTGAATAACGAGCCACAGTTACCTTGACGCGCAACCCGCATCGCGCAACTCGTAACACGATATAAGGAGATAAAGATGGCATTAACCGGTATTCAGATTTTCAAATTACTGCCGAAAACCAACTGCAAGGAGTGCGGTGTGCCGACCTGCCTGGCATTCGCCATGAACCTGGCGTCCGGCAAAGCCGAACTGGACGACTGCCCCTATGTATCTGATGAGGCCCGGGAGCAGCTGGCTGAAGCTTCGGCTCCGCCGATCCGTCCGGTAGCCGTCGGAAAGGGTGTCCGGGCCGCCACCGCAGGAGGGGAAACCGTTCAATATCGTCATGAAAAAACTTTTTACAATCCCACCCTGCTGGCTGCCACCGTCGCTTCCGATATAGCCGATGCGGATCTTGATACGAAACTAAAGTCCTGGAATGCACTTCAGTTTGAACGGGTCGGATTGAATCTGAGGCCCGAACTGGTGGCACTCAAAGATGCCAACGGCGACAAGGATGCATTTGCCAGCGCCGCCAAAAAAATCGCCGAAACTTCGGAGTTTAATCTGGTGCTGATGACCGAAGATCCGGGTGTGATGAAAGCGGCCGTCGATGTTTGCGGTTTCAAGCGACCCTTAATGTATGCCGCTACCGATAACAATGTGGACGAACTGGGCGCGCTGGCCAAAGAGAAAGATTTACCCCTGGCCGTGCGGGCCGATTCGGTGGAAGGCCTGGTTCCGCTGACCGAGAAGCTCACCGAGATGGGCGTAAAGGACATCGTACTGGATCCGGGCTCCCGGGAAATCAAGCAGGCCCATCAGGATCAGGTGGCCATCCGGCGCGCCGCATTAAAAGACCTGAATCGCTCAGTAGGCTTTCCGACCATTACCTTTCCGAGCGAGATGGCCTCCAATCTGGATATGGAGACCTTGATCGCCGGTACATTTGTCGCCAAATACGGCGGCATTGTCGTGCTGTCGGATTTTGCCGGCGAAAGCCTGTTTCCGCTTCTGCTGGAACGCCTGAACATCTTTACCGACCCCCAGCGGCCCATGACGGTGACCGAAGGCATTTATGAAATCAATAATCCGGATGAAAATTCACCGGTGCTGGTGACCACCAATTTTGCACTGACCTATTTTATCGTTTCCGGTGAAATTGAAGGCAGCCGGGTTCCGTCTTATTTGCTGATCAAGGATTCCGAAGGGCTCTCGGTCATGACCGCCTGGGCAGCCGGCAAATTCGCAGGTGATGACGTCGGCATGTTCGTCAAGAAATCCGGCATTGCAGACAAGGTCAAACATCAGGAACTCATTATTCCGGGTTATGCTGCGGCCATTGCCGGTGAGGTTGAGGAAGAATTGTCCGGCTGGACGATTACGGTGGGGCCCAGAGAGGCGGCTCATATCCCCGGGTTCCTCAAGGCCAAGTAGAGTCACATGGAATAATGGAATAGTGGAAGGATGGATCAATGGTTTTTTAACGGATAGGATCAATTTTTAATTCTATCGTTAAATGATTATTGCCTTTAACCAAACAATCCGATATTCTGTCCGGGTCTTAAGCGTTTTGGGCCGGGTATCAGAACCCATTATAGCGCTGAAGCTTCACTGCGTGCCCAATATTCCAATACGGCCTTCTTAGCCGAAACTACTTCGGTGGAGTAGGCCATGACAGCATTCCAGCCGGGGCGCAGCCCCGAATTTGTGGGAGGGAGGGTGTATGTATTTAATCGGAGAAAGCTTAAACGTCATATCAAAAAAGATCGGCACTGCGTTTAAAGAGCGGGATCCCAAGCCGATCCAGGAGGAGGCCCTTTTCCAGAAAGAAAAGGGGATGGATTACATCGACATCAACCTCGGTCCGGCTAAAAAAGACGGCCACGAGCTGATGCCCTGGGTG
>JASFIU010000355.1:0-5385 GCA_050122495.1 Desulfobacterales bacterium
GAGAGGACCCGCGCAGAAATCGAAAACAGCCTTAAAGAGCAGATTGCGCAAAAGAACATAAAGATAGAGGAAATCGAGGGCAAATTAAAGGTAACCTTTGTGGATAAGATCCTCTTTGACTCGGGCAGTACTAAAATCAAACCAAAGGGCAGAGAAGTCCTGTTAACATTAGCCGATTCCTTCCAGGATAATAAAGGGCAAAGCATCGTGGTTGAGGGCCACACAGATAATGTCCAGATTGGATTCGCATTGCAGGACAGGTTTCCAACCAACTGGGAACTGTCCACAGCAAGGGCAACCTCGGTTGTTCGATTTTTACAGGAGAAAGGGAATATTGAGCCTGAGAGGCTGACAGCCAGCGGTTTCAGCTATTTCAAACCCGTTGACACGAATGACACGGATGAAGGACGAAAACAGAATCGACGTATTGAAATTATTTTAATTCCGGAACGCTAACCCAATATCCCCAATGTTGATTAAGATATTTTAGGTGAATTAAATAAAAAACCGCCCCCGATTTTTGGGTGCGGTTTTTTATTAGCTTATATCAGACCTGAATATTTTTATATATCATTGGTTGACGTTTGACTGACCTGATGCTATCCCGGTGAAAAAATCAAAAATCTTCTGCCGCATGATGGGGGATTTCATGAAAAACGACCTGCTCATTTCTGCTGAAAAAATAGTGGATTGCTTAAGCGATGGTGTTTACGTATGTGACCGCCGGCGTCGAATTGTGTATTGGAGCAAATCTGCCGAACGCATCACCGGATGGCAGTCTGAGGATGTTTTGGGACGTGCCTGCTTAGAAGATATCCTTAATCATGAAGATAAGGATGGACATCGATTATGCGGTGAAGAGTATTGTCCATTGCACCGTGCCATGATCACAGGCGTTACCACTAGCGTTCCGGTGATCGTTTTTGCACGCCACAAAAATGGAACCCGGGTCCCCACCATGGTTACCACCGCGCCGATTCGCAATGAGGCCGGCGAGGTCATCGGCGGCGTCGAGACGTTTCGGGACGTATCACCGATGCTGGTTGACCTAGAGCGTGCCCAAAAGATTCAGCACCAGGCCCTGCAATACGACCTGCCCGAAGACCCGCGTCTGCACTTTTCGACCTTCTTCAGGTCCTATGACATTGTGGGCGGGGATTATTATGCCATCCAGGCGCTGGATGCAGATCACTATGGCTTCTTGCTTGCTGATATGGAGGGGCACGGAGTTGCTGCAGCTCTATATGCAATGCATTTAAGCATTCTTTGGAACCGCCATTTTCATCTTATGAGAAGCCCGGCAGATTTCGCAGCTGCGGTTAATGCAGAGCTCATTAAGATATTTGGCAGCGTCGTTACTTTTGCGACGGCCATGTGCGGCGCCATCGATGTCTCTGCAGGAACCCTCTGTTTCACTGGGGCCGGCGGCCCGACACCGCTGATCATCCACAAAAACTGGACCGTTGAAAAACCCAAGTCCACCAGTCCACCGCTAGGCGTCATGGAAGACACCCTCTACAAAGAGGAGACGGTGAAGTTGAAATCCGGTGACTCAATCCTTTTGTTCAGTGATGGTGCGATCGAAATACAAAATGCCGCTGACGAATGGCTTGGGGACGAGGGATTTATCCAAATCCTAAAAAACCTGGATTATCCTAAAACACCGTTAAGCATGGATTCTTTGGAAGAGGAATTACTGAGGTTTTCAAACGATATACGACTTCAAGATGATATAACCATCATCGAAGCGCGCTTCTCTGGTTGACACACTTCACCTTACCTGCAAGATTACTTTTGAGCTCGATCGGCTTCTTTAATGGAGCTGTACCCCATTTCCTTCACCAGGTGCTCGTAAATCTTTTCCGATCCATTGGCGCCCATCTGCAAATATCCCATCATATCCTTGTACAGCAGTTTAATCGTGTTGTCCGAATATGTCTCAAGCTCGCCTCTAAGATAGGTTTCAAAGGAAGTATCTTCGTTTGAGTCATCCGATCCCGTCAGATGACGGGCGCCCCCCATAAGATATGGATACTTTTTTGCCATTTCCCGCTGCCACCTGCACTGGATGACGACAATCTCTTCTATCAGAGGATTGCGCTTTTCAGGTGGGATGAGATTCTGCATACGTGCATACTTGATCGTCATCAGATTTCTGCCTGCTTTAGCAGCACGATAAAGATCGTCCAGATAACTCCGCAGCGTCTCTTCAGACCAGATACTGAACTGTGCCCGACGGTGCAGGCCAAAACCGGCGGCGTCTTGCTGACAGCTGTAATGGGTGTCTCCCGGCACCGCCACAAACATATCCAGCTCCAATTCGACAATTTTTGCAATGAGTTTATCTTTGACAGTCATTGGTTTGCATCTCAAGCATTATGACAGGTTCCTGCCGCTATATTTGATCCGCTTCAGTCGACGACGGAAAACCTCGCTCCCAATACCGGATCTTCAATCTGGTCATGTATTCGGTAAGCATGGTCAAGCAAAAAATCGCTATCTGAATCCGAAAGCCCTTCCCTTTTCAACGCAGTGATGATCAAGGCGCAGATCTTTTCGATAATTACCTGCTTTTGATCATAACCGGGGGTGTCAAATAGCGCTCTAATCTTGGCGTGAATTTCCCCGCCCAGCAGGGGGAGTTCTGCCAGGGCACGGTGCATCCATTTGTAAAATGGTGTATATCGTTTATTCATCAGAAAAGCCAGTGATATGACATCCGCACAAAACTGGGTTTGCGCATAATGTATAGCAAATAGTTCTTTGCGTTTGAGGGATCTTGCGAAATTGTATTGGCCGGCTTGAGAGGCAGTCATACAGCGCGATGCCATCTTTTTCAAGCGCACGTCCTCGGGATAAAAATTCAGTAACGCGTTTCGCCAACGGGAGAATTCGCCTAGCGGGTCTGTAAATATTTTGCCGTTGGTACATGTCGCCAGAGACGGCTCAGGGATCGACAGCCATTCGCTATGGCTTTCAGGCACCCGATCCAGACCCGTATACCTATCGTAAAAGGTGCTGATCTTGCTGACACCCGTGCGTGTTTCCTCTCCGGAGCTTGCTATGCGAGGACCAAACCCTTTGAAAGTGTTCGGAAGATTTTCGTACGCTTGCTGCAGATCTGCGCCTATGGCTTCGAAATCATCGGCAGTTAACCAGATACAAAATCCCGGCCCCCAGTCATGATCCCTTGAGATGTCGTCATCAAAACCAAAACATTCGGAGCCCGGCCCCGTAAACCCGACCGCTATGCGATGCGCAAAAGAGTCGAATCGACTTCTGATCATAGAAGCACCATGGGTGTGATAATACGCTTCGGCGAGATCAAGGCCTTTCATCTCTCTGCCTTTCTTGCAGTGTAATTTGATTTTTAAGACAGACATAGAAAACGATTGCGGATAGTCCCACGACTCCGGCCAGCAAAAACCATGCGGGCTGATAGCGCCCCCATTTATCAAAAACCCAGCCGGCCAGAGGTGCGCCGACCATCATTCCCGCCATCATGACACTGCCGGCAAATCCAACAATCGTGCCCAGTCTTTCCTGACCAAAATAAGCCTTCAATAACCCTGCAATCATGGGGACAGCGCCTCCCCAGCCGATTCCAAATACGATAATAAATGATACGATCAACCAGATTCTTTCTACAGTGACAAAGCCGAGAAGTAAAACGCCTAAAGCGGTCAGTGAAAAGGAAAAGACGACTACAGCTCTTTTGTCAATGAAATCACCGAGCCAGCCAAAACCGATTCGGCCGAATATCGTTAGAATCGGCAGTGCGCTGGCAATGATACTTGCCGTCGTTCGCTCGATGCCGATGGTGCTTAAATACGGCATAATATGGGTCATTACGGCACTCACCGGCATGATGTGAAAGAAAAAAGCCACCGC
Organism: Desulfobacterales bacterium; assembly: GCA_050122495.1. Lineage (GTDB taxonomy): Bacteria > Desulfobacterota > Desulfobacteria > Desulfobacterales > JAHEIW01 > JAHEIW01. The sequence continues at coordinate 3,892 of JASFIU010000355.1, forward strand.
AATAACCCAAAAGGCCCAACTGTACAATATCGTTTTATTTGTGATATTAATGTTGTTTTTTCTTTTCAGAAATGCATCATCATTATCGACAACCGACCTGCCTTGCACGCCATCCGGTCGGTAACCGTACTGTTCAGGCTTATGCCGCAGTATAAGCGACAGCGGTAGAGGTATCGTCCACATTCCCAGCCCAATAATGACCATTGCCTGCCGCCAGCCAAAGATATCGACAAGCAAGGTAATAATGGGTATGAGGAGGCCGCCGAGGGCAACGCCGCTAGCTGCGATTCCCATGGCCAACCCCGCTCTTTTTTGGAACCAATTCGCTACGGCCGTCATCAGCAGGGCGGAAGTAGCGGTGCTTACCCCGGCGGCGATAACAATAAAGGAAATATAAAATGTTGTTAGAGAGCTGATGCAACTCAAGAGCAGAAGGCCAAGCCCGGTAAGAAAGGTTCCTGACATCACCACCGGCCGCGGACCCCAGCGGTCTATTAACATTCCGGCAAGCGGTGCGAGAAGTCCGGTCTCAAGGCCCCTCAGGGAAGCTGCAAGTGAAATCTGGGTATAACTCCAGCTCAATTCACTGGCGATCGGTTCAAAAACAGCAGTAAATCCTAAATTAATAGAGCCGCTCACATACAATGCAATCAGGAAACTGGCGCCAACGATATACCATCCAAAAAACACTTTGATCTTTCTCCGATCCCAACGTGTTGCTGAGAGACATGGTGTTCACAATAACTATTTGTAAATATTTAATAAATATTGAATAAAGATCGATTTTTGGGCCTGATATTATGATGGATGCTTCATAAAGTCAAACAGCCGGCCTCGCTCCATCCTCCTATGACCCTCTTTATCGATAAAAAAGCGTTGACAGAAATATGTACCAATGCTACCAAAATAACAAATATTGTTGCATAATACGCAAATCTATTGCATATTTCTAAACAGCTATGCAGATTTCCGAAAAACCCAATAATTATCATTCGGTCCAAAAGGCGCTGCAGATCCTTTTGGCTTTTGTTCCCCATAACAATGACATGGGAACCTCGGAAATCAGTACCCGCCTCGGGCTCCACAAATCGACTACCAGCCGCTTGCTGAATGTTTTGACCAGCTACGATTTTTTGCAGCACGATGCCAAAACCAAAAAATTCAGGCTCGGTATATCCGCAGCAAAAATAAGTACGACCATAAAACAGTCTCTGAGCGAACAACTGGTCAGCATCGCCCAACCCCATCTCGACGAGCTGCGTAATGAAATCGGAGAAACAGTGGCGCTTGAAGTCTGGGTCAGGAACGCCACCATTATGGCGTATCGAGCGGAAGCGCTTAGATTGCGGAGAGTCTATCTGCTCAGGCCCGGAGATAGGGTCGATGTTCACGTTTCCGCCGGTGCCAGGGCAATTATGGCGTTTTTGGCACCTCACGCAGTTGATCATATTCTAGAGGGGCCGTTTGAACGCTACACCCAGAAAACCATCGTTG
>JASFIU010000356.1:0-5339 GCA_050122495.1 Desulfobacterales bacterium
GTCATCGATGATCCCATTATGCAGGAGATAATGAAAGCCGCCGGTCGGCAGCTGCACAAAAGTTTGCTTGACCAGGAAAAGGAAAATGAGTCCTCCTGATTTAGACCGAATGATATCCCGGGTGGAAGATTTACCGACGCTTCCAAGAACGGTGTTAAAAATTACGGAGCTCGTCAACGATCCCAAGTCCTCCGCCCGTGACCTGGCCCGGATTATCACCGACGATCAGGTGTTGGCTGCCAGGCTGCTGAAACTAGTGAATTCGTCATTTTACGGATTTCCCCAACGAATTTCGACGATTACCGGTGCCATTGTGCTGCTGGGTTTTGATGCCATCCGCAACCTGCTTTTAACCACCTCGGTATTTGACCTATTCTCGAATCGCAGGAAAATCAGCTTGATCAGGCAGGAACAATTCTGGGATCATTCCCTCGGTTGCGCCGTGGGGGCCAAGGTCATCGGCAATTATCTGCGCTACGATAAGGTTGAAGAGCTGTTTGTATCCGGCCTGTTGCATGATATCGGGAAAATTGTGGAAATGATTTTTATTCCGGATGAATTCAAAAATATTAACCAACTGATCAGAGATGATAATATATTGATGATTACGGCCGAGGAAAAAATTTTAGGGTATGGTCATCCCCTGGTGGGCAAACTATTGGCGGAACGCTGGAACCTGCCCCCGAAGCTGATCAATGTCATCTTCCATCATCACCGGCCGAGTGAAGCCAGGCAATTCCTGCTGGAAGCGGCCATCGTTCATTTGGCTGATATCCTCTGTCGATCGCTCAATATCGGATACGGGGGCGATAATAAGATGCCCGCGCTTGATAAGGTGGCATGGGATATTATGCGGATGAAACCCGAGGCACTCGAATCGATAATGGGGGAGATAAAAAGAGAATTTGATGATATTAGCCTCTTTATCACTTATACACCCTGACCGCTGAATCCCGCCGCCGGTGCATCAAGTTTTGCAAATTGCGAAGAATTATAGTTTCCCTTGTATCTGGGATATAATTCCCTATTGTGGCGATACAGTCAATAAATTACTTGAAAAAATACAATTTAACGCATTGGATTTATATATTTTACTATATCTTATTTTTAACCTCCAGTTATAGATCTTTTCGCCTTAATGGCGATATGATTTGTAGAAAGTTCTTAAAACATATCAAATTGTTTTGATTTAGCAGAAGGGGGCTATACGCTAGTGCAAATTGCAAAACAAATATCCCTTTTTTCGGCCGAATTTTTGAACAGACGATCCTCCTGATATGAAGTTCCTGACTTTTTAGCGATTCTCTTATTTTAACGATTCCAGGCCGTATCCACAAAATATAGTGGCGCTTGATCTTCTAAATTACTTCATATTGAAATGGCTCTTCAAACTGTTTGAGTGTTTGATTCCGGCTCCCACCTTTGGCTGAATATCACATTCCTGACGGCATGGATATTGCTAAAAGATACTGCGCTTTTGTTCACACCTTTAACGAGCTTACATCCTAAAGCTGATAATCCTTTTAATACACGGCGCCTTAAGCTCCGCCATGTCATATTTGTTCAATCCATAAATAAGGAGCAGAATGTGCAGAACGCAACCCTCACCAAAAGCATTCCGAAAGAAACGGATCTTTTTGTAAACAATTCATTTGCGTTGGCAAATCTAAGCAATGAAAATCAGGATCATGCGATTATTGGCCGCAGTCATAAAATGCAGGAGGTTTTCCACCTGGTTGAAAGGGTGGCAGACTGCGACAGCACGATCCTAATTACCGGTGAGACCGGAACCGGCAAAGGTCTGGTTGCCAGAGCCATTCATCAAAAATCAAAGAGAAAAAATAAACCATTTATTTCAATAAATTGTGGAGCAATACCTGAGAATCTACTTGAAAGTGAGCTGTTTGGACATGTGCGGGGTGCATTTACCGGTGCCACAGTTTCCAAATCCGGAAAATTCGAACTGGCCCATGGCGGGACTATATTTTTGGATGAAATTGGAGACATGAGTCCAGACCTTCAAGTCAAAGTCTTAAAAGTCCTGGAAGAGGGCGAATTTGAGCAAGTCGGCGGCGCTAAAACCATAAAAGTCGATGTTAGGATTCTTGCAGCCACACATCGAGATCTCCCCGCGGAGGTACAAAACGGGAACTTTCGCGAAGATCTATTTTATCGGCTTTACGTGATTCCAATCGGGCTTCCCTCATTACGGGAGCGTAAATCTGACATTCCCTATCTGGCGGCGTACTTTATGGATATGTCCAACCGCAAAAATAATAGAGAGTTAGAGGGAATTTCCGAGGATGCCATGCAAATATTGTTGGGCTATTCCTGGCCGGGAAATGTCCGTGAACTCCGCAATGTTATCGAGAGGCTGGTCGTCCTCAAAGGATCCGGGAAGCTAGGTGCACATGATCTACCGGTAGAGTTAAAAAGCGCCAACGGATATAGAACCCCACAAGGTATTGAAATTTCAGATGATGGCATTTGTTTGAACAGTGCAGTCACCGAGTTTGAGAAGGCCTTGATTCTTCAGTCACTGGAGAAAACCAAATGGGTAAAAAATAAGGCCGCCAAGCTCCTTCAGCTGAACCGAACCACTTTGGTTGAAAAAATCAAACGTCACCGCATACAGCAGGCCCAAGCCTAAAGTTGCATCCCGCCACTGGCCACTGGCAGCTGGCCTCTTTCCGCCGGTCTCTGGTGACTGGCTACCGGCTTCTGGCCACATGATTTTGACTATCAGCCAACGACCAGAGGCCAGAAGCTTATTTAGGGCTGACACCTGAAATCCGACACCCGATCCCTTGCGACTTCCAATTTTATTCAATTTTTAGCGTCAATGCAGTGACATCGGATTTCTGAAATATTGACAGAATTTAAGGTCATATTGAGTTCGAAGTAGCTGAAATCAGATACAATCTTCATCTGGCTCTTCAGCGCGAGCATGGTTTTGTGATCCGATATTGTCCGGCGAATATTCGAGGGCATCTGATTAATAATGTATTATTTACAGTTGGTTAGCTCATATTGAGTTTCGACGATTGCGGCGGCTAGTGCTTGGTTGGACACGCGATTGAAAACCCATCGCACCTTCGTCATTTGCTTGAAGCCTAAGAACCGGTCAGTGGCATGATAATTGCTCAATTGATCCCAGTCTATCTTGCATCTCAATCTAGAAAAATTAATGGCGCTTTAAGTCAAATATAAAATTAAAACAATTAGTTATATATACTCGAAAGTCGAAAAGCATGCCTGCGTTGTTGAAACGGAATTCTGAAATACCGTTGGCCGAAAATAGCGAGCTTTGTTCCATTATTGAAAGCATTCCAACGGGTGTTGTTGCCCTCGATATTGAAGGTAACATTGTCACCTTTAATCGAGCGGCTGAGAAGATTACCGGATTTAAAGCGGACTGCGTCCAGGGGAAGCGCTTTGATGGCGTTTTCAAACCCGATTATTTTCAAAATTCAGAACTGACGTTCAAAAACCTGGCACAAACTGAAAAAACCACTGAAATTAAAACTCAATTTAATCGAAATGGAAAAAATAAAGTGTATCTTAGCCTGGCGGTTTCGCCGGTGGCTCCCGACCCGCACGGAAAAATAGGCACCGTATTATCCCTGAGGGACATCACACGCTTAAACAAATTAGAAGAACAGGCCAATCGAACTGGGCGTTTAGCTGCAATGGGCGAGATGGCCGTTAGAATTGCACACGAGATTCGAAACCCGCTCGGCAGCATCGAGCTTTTTTCGACCATGTTAAAGAATGATCTGCAGGATTTTGAAGAATTAAAGGAACTTGCCGAGCACATCTCTTCAGGAGTGAAAAGTATAAATAATATTGTCTCCAATTTACTACTTTTTATTCGACCCGACCAACAGCCGGATCGACAGGTGCTCGATGTCCACGAAGCCTTAAAGGATTCTTTGTTTTTTGCAGGGCATTTACTAGAGGCGCAAAACATCATTGAAGTAGAAACAGAGCTGGCTGATCATCCAATGCCGATCCGCGGGGATCTGGAATTGCTGAAACAGGTTTTTTTAAACCTGATCTTTAATTCAATTCAGGCCATGTCCAAAGGCGGTCGGCTGCGAATTTCAACCCGTAAAATCACCCGTCAGGACAGCACCCAGTGGGCTGAAATTCGGTTGAGCGATACCGGTTGCGGGATCGCAACAGCGGATTTATCCAAGATTTTCGACCCTTTCTATACCACCCGAAATAAAGGAACCGGTCTGGGGCTGACCATCGTACACAATATTGCCAAAATGCATGGCGGTAGCATTGATATTACGAGCTGTGAGGGGGACGGCACGGAATGTATCGTGACATTGCCATTAAACTTAAAAACTAAGTAGCTGAAATTAATGATAAAAAAAAGATGGGGTGAGCGGCAATGAGTGTTGCGCCGATATTGGTTGTTGACGACGAATCCGAAATGAGAACTGCGCTCTCGCATGCTTTAAACCGAGGAGGGTTCTCGGTTGAAAGCGCTGCCACCGGGACCGAGGCACTTGTCAAACTCAAAAATGACACCTTTAGCATGGTGATAACCGATATAAAGATGCCGGAAATGTCGGGATTAGAGGTTCTGGGTACGGTGAAAAAGTTATCCCCCCAGATACCGGTCATTATGATCACCGCTTATGGTTCGATTCACAATGCCGTTGAGGCCATGCAGGCCGGTGCCGCCGATTATCTTTTAAAGCCCTTTTCCTTTGAGACCCTCAAAACCACAGTTAAAAAAGTTCTGGAAAGCCAGGATATGAACGGGAACTCCGGGGCTTCAAAAAAGAATACGAAAATCCGATCCACAACCAAAACCCTGGTCACCCAGGATCCGAAGCTGCTGGAGATTTTAGAACTGGCGCAGAACGTAGCCTCCAGTCGATCCACTGTACTGATCCAGGGTGAAAGCGGGACCGGCAAAGAGCTATTGGCCGCCTACATCCATGAGCACAGCGGCTTTAAGGATGAACCCTATGTTGCCATTAACTGTGCGGCCCTACCCGATACCCTGGCCGAAAGCGAGCTTTTTGGCCATGAAAAAGGGGCATTTACAGGGGCGGTGACCCGCAAAATGGGGAAATTTGAGTTGGCCAAACATGGTACGGTGGTGCTCGATGAAATCAGCGAAATGACACCCCCGCTGCAGGCTAAATTGCTGCGCGTTTTGCAGGAGAGAGAGATCGATCGGGTCGGCGGAAGTCGGCCGGTGCCTATGCAGGCCCGGGTGGTTGCGATCAGCAATGTGGAGCTCAAACAGGCCGTCTCAAAAGGGAAATTTCGGGAAGACCTGTATTATCGCATCAACGTTGTTCCGATTACAATTC
>JASFIU010000357.1:0-5326 GCA_050122495.1 Desulfobacterales bacterium
ATTAGCCGCATCCAGCCCCACACACCGTTGAAAACAGCAACCCGTCTGCACTCCGCAATAGCGTTGCATTTTGACTTTCTTAACCAGGTCATCTGCATTCTGGTGCAGGTGAGTAAATCGGTTGACCACATCTTTGCACAGCGAGGACTCCACGCAAAATAGGTCTTTGGTTTCTTTGTTTTGAGCGGCGTCATAGGTAAATGCGATTGCTTTCTGAGAAGGTTCGACCAGACCATGTTCCGGCAGATCTCCGGGCTTTTCACCCAGCACATGCGCTTTAAGCTGAAGGGATTTGATTGACTTTAAATAGTCGTCTCCTTTTTTTAGCACCATTCATATTCCTCCCGCTCGATGATGGTGGCAACACCCTGGCCGCCGCCGACACAGGCATTGGCGCATCCGTAGCGGCCGCCCTTGACATTTAATATGCGGGCAAGCGTGCCGGTCAGGCGGATGCCGGTGGCACCCAGGGGATGGCCGATGGCCGTGCCGCCGCCCATGACGTTTACGGTTTTCGGATCAAGTTCCAGCTGTTGGATACAATTGAGGGCAACGATGCAGAATGCCTCGTTAATTTCCCAGAAATCAATGTCGGCGGCTTTAAGCCCGGCCTTCTCCAGGGCCTTTTGGCTGGCCGGCACCGGACCCTGTCCCATTATCGTTGGGTCCACACCGGCAAACCCGATGGATCGGATGGTGGCTAAAGGCTTAATGCCTTTCTTTTTTGCAGTTTCTTTGGACATCAGCAGCATGGCGGTTGCTCCGGCGTTGAGCGGTGAAGAATTGCCCGCCGTAATCACCCCGTCCGGCTTAAAGGCGGGTTTGAGATCCGCCATGCCTTCAACGGTGACATCCTCGCGCACGGCCTGATCCTGATCCACATTCAGGGTCTTGCCGTCCGCCTGCTCGGCTTTAATGGGTAAAATTTCTTCATCAAAGAAGCCTTCGCTCCGCGCTTTGGCGGCCCGCTGGTGGGATTGTGCCCCCCAGCGATCGATATCTTCCTTGGTGAAATCCGTTTGGGAAATCAATTTTTCCGCGGTCAGACCCATGTTCATGGCGGTCATCATGTCCCAGTGCTGGTAGGCGGAATCGGTGAAAAGCGTCATGTTGGGCACGATATGCCCTCTATCAACAAGCTGTCCGCCCATGGGAACACGGGTCATGTGCTCCATGCCCCCCACCAAAACCGTATCGGCAAAATCCTGGGCAATTTCCATGAAGCCGATATGGATGCCGGCCATGGCTGAACCGCACTGCTGATCCACGAATTTTGCAGGGATGGTCTCCGGCAGATTGGCCAGAAATATGGGGAAGCGCCCGCCGTAGGCCCACTGCTCGGTGACAGCTGTTGCGCAACCGAGGAGAAAATCGTCAATTTCCTTAGGTTCTATGCCAACCTTTTTGATGAGCTCCGGCAGCAGCTTGGCCAGCAGCTCATCCGCTCTCATTTTGCAGAACCAGTCCCGGGCCGGATCATTGGGTCTGGAACGGGATTGGGCGGTTCTCAGATAACCTGCAATAACGACTTCTTTCATGAGTGTGCCTCCAATGTTTGGTTGAATAGTTAAATGGTTGATTGCTTATATTAACCGGATTGGCAAAGTATTATTCCTGGTAGAATGTTTTTCCTGTTTCGGCCATCTTCTTAATCAAGTTCGCCGGTTTGAAGCGATTTCCGTATTGTTTTTCCAGTCCGATAAGCTTCTGATAAACATTATTTAAGCCCCATTTGTCGGCGTAACGGAGGATACCGCCGCGATAGGGTGGAAAGCCGGTGCCGTAGATCATGGCCAGATCCATATCCTGGGGCCGATCACAGATGCCTTCTTCAATCATCAGCGCTGCCTCATTAATGCCGAGCGACAGCAGGGCATCGATGATCTCATCCTTTGGCATCTTTTTGGGTGCGACCTGGTTGTCCTGGAGATATTTTTGGACGACATTGACGACTATCGGATTGGGTACCGGCTGGTCGCCGCTGTAATCGAAATAGCCGGAGCCGGTTTTACGGCCAAAGCACCCGGTCTGGTAAATGAGTTTGGTTAAAGGATGTACTTTATAACGTTCGCCCAATCTCTTCTCAAAGGTCTTGTTGACATGATAATTGATGTCGATTCCGGTCAGGTCTGCCAGGGTTGCGGGCCCCATGGGCAAACCGAAGTCGGTCATGGCGGTTTCGATGGCAGCCCCATCCACGCCATCGGCACTCAAGTAAACCGCACCACCCATCATGCCGCCCAATTGGCGCGATACATAAAACCCGGGGCCGTCATTGACCACAATCGGTATCTTTTTAATGGCGCGGGAAAAAGCGACAATGGTCGCCAGAGTTTGATCCGAGGTTTCTGCGGCACAGATGACCTCTAAAAGCTGCATGCGGTGGGCCGGATTGAAAAAGTGCGTTCCGATCATCCGGCCGGGATCGTCAAGGATAGAGGCCATTTCGCTGATTGGCAGCGCCGAAGTGTTGGTGGCGAAGATAACATCGGGCCGACAGATGTCCGCCAGATTTTGCCAGATCTCCTGCTTGATCTGCATGTCTTCCACTACCGCTTCGATAATCAGATCAACATCTTGCATATCTTCCAGAGACGTGGTGGTTTGCAATTGCTTGTCGATCAGCTGGTCCAATTCTACCGGAGTCATTTTCTTTATCTTAATGGGATAGTCAAATGTGCTGCGGATAGACGTCAGCGCCTTCTCAAGGGCTTCAGCATTGATTTCCCACAATACGACGTCAAAACCGCCTTTCAAGAGCACATTAACGATGCCGGTTCCCATGACGCCGCCACCCAACATCCCCACTTTTTTGATTCGGGCCGGTTCTAGGTCTTTAATGCGCGGCAGTTTACCGGCAGCACGGGTATTTAGAAATATGTCGATGAGGTTTTTGGCCACATCGGAAAGCAGACAATCGGCAAACAGGTCTGCTTCGGTTTCAATATCAGCTTCAATATCGTAGCCAAGTCCTTTTTCAAAGGCGTCAATCGCCTTGAACGGTGCAATATACCCTTTGGCCTGGGCTGCCGTCATGACTTTGGCCAGTTCAAGCATCCCTTTTTTTTCAGCAGCGCTGGGAAGTCGATCGTTCCGATTCCGGGTTGTACGCAATTTGATATTTATTTTACCTGTTATAAATCGCTTGGCTGCTGTTACAGCCTTATTTATGAGCTGATCGGGCTCGGCCACTTCATCCAGCAGACCTCTGTTATGGGCCACTTCAGCACTGACGGGTTTGCCGATGGTAATCATTTCCAGACCGTACCGAAGCCCGACAAGACGCGGCAGTCTCTGGGTTCCGCCGGCGCCAGGGATCAGTCCAATCTGAACTTCGGGCTGCCCGAGATTCACTCCTTGAGCCGCCACACGGTAATGGCAGACCATGGCAATCTCCAGACCGCCGCCTAAACAGTTGCCGTTGATTGCCGCAACCACCGGTTTCGGGCCGGTTTCGATGGCGTTTAGAAGGCGGTTATTCTCCCGGAGTTTCGGTATAATCTCCCTTTTGGTATTGGCGCCTCTCATCTGAGTGATATCGGCTCCGGCAATGAAATTTTTTCCGGTGCCGGTCAGAACAATGGCTTTAATTGCTTCATCTTGATAAGCCTCAGTAAAGGCGTCGGCCAGCTCCAAAACAAAATGCTCGGAAAGCTGGTTGACAGGTGGATTGTTCATGATGAAAACCGCGATGTCATCCTTTAACTCGATCCGAATGGTTTTGTAATCTGTTTTCATTGTTCCCCCATAATCCTCCTTCATGGTTTCAGGTTTCAGGTGTCAGGTGTCAGCAAATATATGACGAAGGATAGATAAAAGGCATCCGATAGAATGCAACATCTTCTATTTTTTGTCCTCTATCTTCTGTCATCCAACATCTAATCTCGGATTTCTGACACCTGACACCTGAAACCGTTTAAGCTTAAAGCCCCCCAAAACCCTCATCTGAAATATGAATGGTTGCTGCACAACCCTTTGTAATCGCGTTCATTTTTCCAAGCGTTGCTTCAAGTTCAGTGTTGATGAAAAATTCCGCTGTTCGAATCTGTCCTTCATAGAAGGCAAGATCTTTTTTCCTGGGATTTTGCAACAACTTTTGTGCGGCAACCGCAGCCCGCCACAGTAGCATCCAGGCCATAATAATGTCGCCGATGACATGCAAGAAGGGGAGGGAGTGCGCAAATGCGCCTTTGAATTCGGCTGACATCGCTTTTTGGCCGAGGTGCAAAGCCACTTCAGCGAGGCGGTTTGTAGCGACTTCCATTTCAGCAGCCAGCGTCTTGGTTTGGTCCATTTCCCTGGCCTGGGAAATTGTTTTTTGAATCTCACCCAGAAAATTCATAAATACCGTGCCTTTTTTCATGCCGATCTTGCGTCCCAACATGTCCAAGGCCTGGATGCCACTGGTGCCCTCATAAATAGATGTAATTTTGCAATCGCGGGCATACTGCTCAACCAGGTATTCTTTCGTATAGCCGGCCCCGCCAAAGACCTGAATCGCCTGGATGCAGACTTCATGTCCTCTTTTAGCCATATACTCTTTAACCACCGGTGTCAGCATAGAAAATAGATCGGTATGGTGTACGCGATCTTCCTCTTTTTCAGCAATATTTCCCCGGGTTCCGATTACGGTCATGTAATAAAAAAAACTACGCATCCCGTCCACATAGGATTTCATCCACAAGAGATTTCGGCGTACGTCCGGATGTTTGATAATCGGAACCGATGGCGCTCCATGATCGGCAAAGTTTTCCAGGTCTCTTCCCTGGATACGTTCCCGGGCGTAATTGACTGCCAGAAGGTAAGCCGATGAAGCATAGGTCAGTGCCTGCAGCCCGGTACTCATGCGGGCACCGTTGATCATGTTGAACATGATCCGCATGCCTTCACGTTCCTGACCCAGCAAATAACCGATGCATTTCCCCTTGCTGCCCAGTGTCATGGAGCAGGTAGCGCTGGCATGAATGCCGTGTTTTTCCTCGACCCCGGTACAGATAATGTCATTGCGCTCGCCCAGACTGCCATCCGTATTTACAAAATATTTAGGAACCAGGAATAACGATATGCCTTTGGTCCCTGGTGGATCCCCTTCGATACGTGCGAGAACCGGATGGATGATGTTTTCGGCCAGATCATGCTCGCCGTTGGTAATAAAGATTTTATTGCCTGTCAACGCGTAGCTGCCGTCTGGATTCTTAATTGCTGTTGTGGAGAGTGACCCGACATCGGAGCCGGCCTCGGATTCGGTGAGAAGCATCGTGCCCCCCCATTCGGCGGCAGTAAGCTTCTTGACATATGTTTCTTTTTGTTCCGGCGTGCCGTATAG
>JASFIU010000358.1:0-5318 GCA_050122495.1 Desulfobacterales bacterium
CCCCGGTGTCGGGCAATTGCTTTCCCTATTTTTCGTGTATGCGGCCCAGGCTTTCTTGATGTTCGGAATCTTTCTGATTGTTGATAAACAGATGCGTTTTTGGCCGGCCTCGATGGAAAGCATCCAGAAGGTAAAAACCAATTTCTGGCCGTTTTTAGGCCTGTCGACAGTGGCCAGTATCATCGGCAGCCTCGGCGGCATTCTTCTGGGAATCGGTATTGTCTTAACCATCCCCATCCAGGTCTGCATTCTGGCAGTGGCGTATCGGGATGTCTTCGAAGAGGTGGAACAGCCGCCTGCACCTGACTTTACCCAATCTGAAGATTCGGCCTGACGCTTAACCCTGTCTTGATTGAATTATTTGGGATGCAATCCATCCATATTAAGCCAATCTCCTGGTCCCCGACCTTCCCTGACTCTCGACCGAATTTAGAAAATTTGGATAGAGCAGCCGTCTTGAATTTAAATAAAAAGTGTATAGCTTAACGTTAAACCTATGAGTTGTTTCAAATTATAAACATTTTCCTAAGTTTTAATCGAGGAGATCAAAATAATGAAAGAGAAAAGAAATTTGCACCTCAAAGTCCAGGAACTGTGTGATTGTTATGCCACCAACGACCCGTTGAAAGAAATGTCCGAAATAAAAGCAAATGGCGACAGCGAGGAAGCCGCGCTCAAATGGCTCGCCCTGACCGCATTGCACGGTGTCAACGACAACGCCCGTGAAGTCACCATTACCCGCTCGCCGGGTGGAGATATAAAGGTAACCGCAAAATACCGGGAATCAGAACTTCCTTCTCCCGGGCCGGCAATCGGTGAAAAAATAATGAGTACGGTACGTGAAATCACCCACCTTGAAGGTGCTAAAGGTAAATCCCCTCTGGCATTGGGTATCCGCCAGGACAGCATCGAACTCAGGGTCAAAATGAAAACCAAAGAAAAAGGCGAAAGAGTCACCATAAGCTTTCCGGGTAAGTAATGAGACGCGCCCCCCTACTTAAGATTGATGCGGCCATAAATTTAATTCTGGGTGTCTTGCTGTTGGCGTTTCCGTTGAAACTGGTGAAGGCATTGGGAGTGCCGATGGCGGAGCCATCCTTTTATCCCTCTATCTTAGGCGGCGTGCTTTTTGGCATTGGGCTGGCCTTGCTGGTTGAATGTTACCGCCAGCCAAATGGGCTCAGCGGATTAGGCCTGGCAGGCGCGATTGTGATTAATCTGTGCGGTGGATTCGTTTTGGCCGTCTGGCTTTTGTCCGGCAGCTTAAACCTACCCTTGCGGGGGCAAATCTTTCTTTGGACGCTGGTGCTGCTCCTTGTCGGGCTTAGCCTGATAGAAGGTTTTGCCGAGTTAAAAATGCGGGCAAAAAAATAATTCTCCAATCATTCCAGCTTAATCTAATGAATTGCTCCGAAAAACGAGGAAGGATAAGCGTCTGCTATGCCAACAGATGATGTTGAAGTGATCCGGTGGCCGGACGAAAAAGCACCCGATGAGCAGCGACTTCGCAACCTCATGGCTGCTGAAGATTTACACCCCTATGTCTGGTCCAATCGGGCCGGTGATGTGTATAACGCCCACAGCCATGGCTACCATAAGGTGATTTATGTCGTGCGCGGCTCCATCACCTTTGGTCTGCCCGACACCGGAGATAAGGTCACCTTGAACAGCAGCGATCGCCTCGAGTTGCCCGCTGGGGTTACCCATGATGCCGTCGTCGGCAAACAAGGCGTTGCCTGTTTGGAAGCGAACCGTTGAGTCATCAGCAACACCCGTAATGTGCCTCCGGATGGGATTGCTAAATTGACCGGACTGTATTTGATTGGAAAGGATCGAATAGCAAGTTAAAACATCAAGTGGCATCTAAGTATCACAAATTTTCGCTAGATTCCTGAATTACAGATGCGTTTTCAGAATCCGGATTTTCTTTTGGACGGAATATTTTGCAGATATGCTTAACAAATCCATAATAAATGGAAATTGGTGGTTCAGGCACGAAGTCCACAATTTATTTTTTAACAAATTAAGAACTAGATCATCTCTATTAATCATAAGGAAAAAATTTTAACTTGTGTCCGGATCTCTGGTGGTCTTATGCGAAATACCTCAAACTAAATCCTACTTTTCAAGCTATTTTTTTCTTGACATTAACATACCGATGGTGCTAAATCGTTTCAGCATACTAAAACGATTTAGCATACCCAGTACATAATCCACACCCAGTTTATACCCAATTTGGCATTTAATTTTATTTCAGAACTAAATGAATAAAGCATGAGTAAAACTATTAAAGATATAGCGAAGCAGGCTGGTGTTTCAAAAACAACTGTCAGTATGGTTATGAATGGACGTGGTTCTGAATACCGTATTAGCAAACAAACCCAGCGTAAGATATTAGATATCGTAAAAGAAGAAAACTACACACTTGACCAATATGCTCGTGGATTTCGGTTAAAGAAAACACAAACAATAGGGCTTATCGTACCAGATCTTACGAACTTGTTCTTTTCACAAATTTCCTATGAAATTGAGTCGTTTGCCAGAAAATTCGATCATCAGGTTTTAGTTGCTTGCTCAGATGATCATGAAGAAACTGAGTATGAGGTCATTAGAAATCTGTATGCGCGTAGAATCGACGGATTGATCGTTGCCAGTGTCATGAAAAAGGACAAGATTAAAAAGGATGTATTGAATCGAAAAATACCAGTAGTTTATATCGACCGTCGAATTGAAGATGATAATGTCTCTTGGGTGACCAGCGATAACTATCAGGGCGCATTTGATCTTACCAATCACATGTGCTCTTCAGGTATAGGGGAGATTTATTATTTGGGTGGCTTAGAAAGCATATCAACCAGTGTAAACCGGCTTAAAGGATATCGAAATGCCTTAGAGAGCAATGGTATTCAGTTCAAACCCGAGCTTGTTTTTCAAAAAGACTATACCATTGCCTCGGGATACGATTTAGCAAAGAAAATGTTAAAACACCGCAAAGGAATGCCAGAAGCTTTTTTTACTGCATCTCTGACTTTGCTAGAGGGATCATTGCATTTTATTAAGGAAAGAATTGGAGAAATTCCAGAAGAAACCAAAATAGGGACATACGATGATCACCCATTTTTGGATTACTTTTCCGTGAAGATATCATCCGTGAGGCAGGATACGCAAAATATTGCCCGAACTGCCTTTAAAATGATTTATGATATGCTGTCCGGAAAAAAGATCGTTGAGCATAACATAATAGCACCAAAAATGATTATTCGATTGTGATGGCATAAAGTATTTCCCTGAATACGGTTACAGGGAGATTATGAAATGGGGTAATGGAAACATAACATTTCATCAAAAGGAGGTCGTTATGAGAACAAGATTTTTTGCTATCGCTACCATCATTTTATTAATAACCGCCGCTTCTGTTGCTGCCGCTGATAAAGTGACACTCACTTTTTCATCGGTGAGCGTTCCTGGAGATGCTCATACGCGAGCAATGCAGATGTTCAAAATGAAGCTCAAAAAACTGTCTGACGGACAAATGGACGTTGATGTTTATCATTCGGGACAGCTTTTCTCACAAGAGGCTGAAATAGCTGCTGTGCGACGAGGCACTATCGACCTGGCATACACATCCGCTGGATGGAATGCTGAGTTTGTACCTTATCTGTCAATGCTTGGCGCTGTTTATACCTTTAGCGGATACAATCACATGACAAAAGTATTGAATGGCGAAATTGGGAAAAAAATATTCAATGATGTGGCCAAAGCTACCAACGCACGTCCTTTGGCAGCATTTTATCTTGGCACCCGTCAACTAAACCTCGTTTAAAGAGTCGGGCCGGTTCGCCATCCCAAGGACATGAAGGGTGTAAAGCTGAGAACGCCTGGAAGCCCCACCTGGATAGCACTCGGTAAGGCGCTGGGGGGAAATCCAACTCCTATGTCTTTTACCGAAGTTTACATGGGGCTGAAAACTGGGGTCATTGAGGGCCAGGACAATCCACTCCCCACAGATAAGAATGCCAAATTTTATGAGGTAACCAAATATATTGTACTTACCAATCACCTCGCGGACTCTGTCTGGCCGACTATCAATGAGAAAAAGTGGCAATCATTAAGTGCAAAGCAGAAAGGTTGGGTAATGGAAGCCATTGAGGAAGCCCGTAAAGCATGTGATGAGCAAAATCTGGCGAACGAGGCCAAGCTCGTTGAATTTTTTAAGAATAAAGGCCTGATTATTATTGAAGATCCCGATAGAGACGCTTTTCAAAAATATGCGAAAAACTCTTACCTAACCGAAAGCAAAGATATTTCAAAAGATTGGGATTTAGATCTATACGAGAAGATACAGCAGGTAAAATAAAATTTAAATTCAGTCGGTATTCATCTGGGAACCGTTCACAATTAAAAGGTCTGATTATTATTTTCCCAGATGTATACCGGCTTGACTACCAACCATTACCCCCTCATTGAGAAAAGGCGATTCCTAATTAATCCGTCAAACATCACATCGGTTGAAGACCGATCATGAGAGACAGACTACACATCCTAAAATGGACATGGACAGTTGTTCTGGATTTGGTTGAAAAGTATGTCCCTATGGCTGTTTTCTCGATTTTGTTCGTTACGTTTATTGTCCAGATATTCTGCAGGTATTTCCTTGTACCGTTGACATGGCCTATGGAGCTAACACTTATTTGCTTTGTATGGACTGCATTGCTCGGTGGTCTCTTAGCGAAGCGCTCGGATTCTCATGTTGTCTTTAGTATGGTTTATGATGCTGCGAATCCCAAACTAAAGCTATATATGCGTTTAGTCGGTAATCTTCTTCTTTTTATTTCCTTCTGCATAGCCCTTTATCCCAGCTATGACTATGTCGTCTTTATGGGATTTAAGAAATCGAATGTCTTAAAAATCCCAATGGATTTCGCATTTTCGCCTTTCATTGTATTTCTGGTTTTCATGATCGGGCGAATCGGAAAAGATCTTTTAGTTGATTTAAAAAAACTATTTAGGGGAAACGATTAGCATGAACATTGCCCTGATTGTCTTTGTCGTATCCTTTATTCTTGTGTTTGTTTTGCGGATACCCATTGCCGCAGGGATGTTCATGTCCTCCATATTTTATTTCGTTTTAGCCAAAGGCCCCATAGCTGATATAAGCATGGTTGCAACCCAATTTCTGACAAGCCTTAATTCCAGCTTTGTACTCATTGCGGTACCCCTCTTCGTTTTTATGGCCGAGATCATGAATTCTGGTAAGGTAACGGACATGATATTCTCATTTGCTTCAGCGCTTGTGGGAAGGCGAAGAGGAGGCCTCG
>JASFIU010000359.1:0-5312 GCA_050122495.1 Desulfobacterales bacterium
CAATACCGATTCTGACTTTGTCCATAACAACCCTCTCCGTTAAGGTTGAGCCCGTTACCGGTTAGTCCGTTTGCCGGTTAGTAAATGAAAGCAGATGTTTTTCCCTTTTTAACGGGCTCAACGGGCTAAACCGGCTCAACTGGCCAACCTAAAAGATATTTTGTGATATCTTTTAGCCTTGATACCCAAATTCCTTCGAAATATCTGAAGCCGTTCTGATCACCTCATTCTTCAGCGTTTGCTGTATCACTTTTTTCGTTATTCGAACCGTAGGCCCGGATATGCTGATGGCCGCAATCACCTGCCCTTGCTGGTTAAAAATCGGTGCCCCCACACAGCGGATTCCCTTTTCGTTTTCCTCATCATCAACGGCAAAGCCCTTTTGACGGATGACTTTAAGGTGCTGTTTCAGTTTGTTCGTGTCAGTGATGGTATTTGCCGTTCTTCTTTTCAATCCTTTCTTTTTTATCAGCGTATCCAGCTCCTGATCGGAAAGCTGTGCTAAAAATACTTTCCCCACCGAAGAACAATGCATCGGCATCCGCGACCCGACTCTGGAAACCATTTGCAGTCCGCCCGGCTTTTCATCCGACTCAACCTTATCGACATACAGGGCTTCATTTTGATCCAAAACGACCAGGTGAACCGTTTCTCTGGTTCTTTTACAAAGCTTGATCAGAGAAGGCCTGGCCTGACCTCTTAGATCAAGTTGGTCCAGTAAGCGGTTTCCAAGCTCTACCAGCTTAAACCCTAACTGATAATTTTTGTTTTCAGACACCTGCCGCACGTAACCGAAATAGGCCAGGGAGGATAATAGACGATGGGTGGTGCCTTTGGGCAAACCCACTTTGGCACTTAATTCTTTGAGGCTGATGCCCTGCGCGCTTTGCGCCATCACATCGAAAATAGTTGACACTCTTTCAATGGTTTGGACTAAATTGCCCGGTTTCTGTTCAGAAAACAGCATGAATGGACCTTTCAGGAAAAAACGGTTTTTATGTAAGCGGCCGCATCGGCGATATCACTTTCCAGGTCCTTGCGCCCTTTTTCAGCGGTTCCCCGGGATGGATACCCCCAGACGCCCTGGGGACTGACACCACCAATGCCGACCAGATCAAACGCGGCAGCGGTGCACATGGGTGAGTAGTCAACCACACGATCCGCTTTGAAACTTTGCGGATAGAAAGCCTGAATAAAAGAGGATTCAACCTCACAGGCGTGGAGCTGTTCGACCGGCATTTGACCCCGGTAGGCCAGGATATCACCGGTTGAGATGAGCTTAAAGTCTTCGTATTTTTGGTTGATTTCGATCATGGTCGGCTTAATGACCCAGTTGCCGCCATGGGTGTTCACAATGGCAGCTTTGTTGAAACCGCCGGCAACCAGGCTTGCCGCGATATCCTCAAGTATGCGTCGTGCCGTCATGGCACCCAGCGGGATGGATCCCCGAAAGCGAATGTGTCCCCAGGATGTGACGACCGGCAGTGCGGGCAGCAGATAAGCGCCGAGCGCATCCGTCAGCCCGCGCGACAGCTCTAAAGCACGCAGATAATCCGTGGAAAGCGGCTGGGAGGGAGAGTGTTGTTCGGTTGCAGCGGTGGGGATGATGACCAACTCCGGATCCGCATCGGCAATGTCCGCAAGGGTGTTATGCCAATCATAGCCGCTGCCTTCTGCACCGGGGATATTCTCCTGAGGCCACCATATTTCATCGCCGGCGTGTTTCCCGATGGAGGCACCTTCTTCAAAAAGCCCGAGTGCATAGTCGACATAGTCGCTGGTTTTTTGCAGCATTAAGGAATAAAACGCTTTCCCCTGCTCGGCGCTGGCCAAAGCGGGTTTGCCCCAGAACCCCGGGGGAGCCACCTTTGACAGCCCATCATAGTCAATGGTCTCCCGCGGCAAATCCGTAGTGAAATTCTCGAGTGGCGGTCGGACCAGTTTTTCATTCAAAAACAGGGCCAGAGAAGTTTCGACGGCACCGCCGCCAAAATCCGGCAAAAGATCTTCAGCGGCCGCCTCTTTGGCAAACTGCTTGGGGTTGACCCAGACGGACTGAATTAATTCGCGGTTGAGGTTGAGCTCGCGCACGCAGTGTTTGGCGATCCAGTTGTAATTGCTAAAATCGATTACGATGAAGCGCTTGAAATCATGACGGGCAAGAACAGAGGCAATATCATTGAGTACATCCCATAACGTCTGTTGCCGCAAAGCAATCGCCCCCTTGAAACCGCGGGTCTCCATAGCGGTGGAGAAGGGAAATACCGGCAGAAGATAGACCGCTTTTCCGGTGCAAAAATCTTTTGCGAAACGATTGGCTAAAACAAGATCGAAACCCAGCGCCAGATGGGGCCCCTTGGGCTCAACCGCGCCCAGGGGCAAAACAGCCGTATCAACATCCGACCGGGCAATTTCTTCAGATGTATTAAAAATCGAAAACACCCGCGAACTCCTTTCCCGCCAGGTGCGACATTCGCCCAGAGCGAACCGCAGCGGCCAGGGGGTTTGTGAATCTTGCAGCCCCGTCTCGGGATCTTAAACCATAATCGCCGCTGGCGAAATTCCGTATTGCGAAATACTATTTTAGTATACGATATGCCAATAATATTCACACAAGATCTTGTCAAGCAATTTTTAATCGCAAGAATGATCCACCCGGACGCTATGATCTTGATTTATTTTAGGCAAATAAATGCAAACTGAACTGAGCGGGAGGAATGGCGTATTTCCATCTTTATTCGAGAATGAAAAAAGGCGCCAAGCAGATTCTTAGAGGACGTTGGTTTGAAAATATTTGAGATTACAAAAAGATATATGCAATTATATACGGTTGTCTCTTAATAGCCGAAATCTTTACTTGGCATTCTTTGAAGGTTTCGTTCCGAAACCTGAAATACGCATTTTATCTATTTCTATTATCCTGATGGATAGACTTTATTTCATTGATGCTATAGGGTTGGGCACCAGATTTTTTTTTAAAAAGAGCACAAAAGTGAGCACATCGAAACAATGTCTGCTAAATTCATCCAGCCTCCTTCGTTTTCGTGCCACTGCCCTCTACAGAATTTTTCGTGTCGGGTTGGGGACTGTCTTTAATTATTTTCAACGGCACCGCATCTTTGATATGCAGATCGTGCTGCGGAAATGCGATAGTGATGCCATTGGCGTGAAAGCTTTCCCAGACCGCCATCAGCACGGCGTCCTTGACATTAAGAATGCCATTCTTAGGGTCATCGATCCAGACCAGCAAATCCAGATTGACGGTACTGTCACCATATTCCAGCACAAAGCATTTGGGCTCCGGAATCTTTAAGATGCGATCGATACTGCCGGCAGCGCTCAGAGCCAGGGCTTTTGCTTTGTTCAAATCCGACTCATAGGCGATGCCGAACGGTATGTTGAGGCGTACACGGTTATTATCGTAAGATAGATTTTCTATCTTTTGCGTCACAAAGACCTCATTGGGCACAAGCAGCAATGATCCGTTGCGCGTGGCGACGTGAACATACAATAAGTCGATTCGGTTAATCCATCCCCAGGTGGCGCCGGTAAAACCTTTTTCAAAAGCAATCACGTCGCCCTGCCGGATGGGCTTGCTGATCAAAAGCATAATTCCGCTAACTATATTGGATCCGATTTTCTGCAGCCCGATGCCGATCGCAAAGCCGATTGCTCCACCGGTGACAACCACGGCCGCCACATGGATCCCGGCCGCCTTTAAGGAGATCATGATAACCACCATCACCATTGCCGCTTTGATAATTCTTTGGAGCAGAGTTCGATCCGAATATGTCAGATGGGTATAGGTCGTCAGCCAGTGGGCGATAAAGCGGTTAGCAACGCCAGCCGCAGCCAACAGCAGAATGAAGACGATAATCGCTTCAGTCAAGCCCCAGACAGAGATGCTGATTTTGCCCAACCCGATGGTCATGCTGTTGAGCAGTTGAACAGTCGGGCCCCACAATTTGAATATCCGCAGAGATCCAAAAACTACGCACATCACATACGCAAACCGGGACCAGAAGGTACTTTTAATGTAAAAAGTTGCAAAGCGAATCAGCAGTAGAACAATGATAAGGTTGAGGATCGCGGGTAGAAGGTTGGTCGGGATAGTGAACTCTTTGAAGAAAACCTGACAGAACCATAAAAGCAACAGCCAAAAGACATACTTCAGGATAACGGCAAAATGGGTCGGACTTAGGACAAACCGCAGGTGGGCCCTTGCCTTCTCGATGTCCTTTTCTATGTATTGATTGATTTTTCTGGCGAGCAGCCAGGCAATCACATATGTGACGCCAATAGCCCCGATCTGCACAAGTCCGATCGGATGAGAAAAATCGTCACGCAGCTCTTGAACCACTGAGGTGAATAACATCGATAATTTATCTAATGATAGTGAATCTGCCAATTTTTTATCCTTAAGATGGTTTTTGAGCAGAGTACGGCTTGGGTTTGACAACCACGCCCGGTCGCACTTTCTGGGTTCCCTCGACGATGACCCTCTCGCCTTTTTTAAGGCCCTTTTGAATGATCCACTGGTTTTTGTAAGACCGGCCTACTTCGACGTTGCGCACTTCCACTTTGTTGTCTGCGTTGACCACAAAAACCTGCTTTCCGATTTGGTTTTCCACCAGTGCCGCCTGGGGTACTAAAAGCGCATTGGCATCCTCACCCAGAATCAGGCGCACTGGCGCATATTGCCCTGGTATCAGGTCGTAATCCTCAGCGTCCTCGGATTTACGGTTCGGCAATGAAGCGCGAACAAGAACCGAGTCAGTGGTCGGATTGATCTGAAAACTGATGAAGTTGATCTTGCCTTCATGGGGATATTTGCTGCCGTCGGGCTGTAGAATTTCGGCCAGCATTTCCTCGACCGGCAAAACCTTTCCCTGGCGTTTTTGCTTCTGGATCTCAAAGACCTGGTTGCGGCTGATATTAAAAACAACGTAAATGGGATCCATTTGCACCAGGGTGGTCAGAACATCACGCTGCTGCTGAACCAGATTCCCCACGTTGATACGGGTTTCCTGTGTCCTTCCGCTAAAAGGCGCCATTATTTTCGTGAAGCTGAGCTCAAGCGCGGCATTTTCGATATCCGCTTTATCTTTCTCTATCTTCGCGAGCATCTCATCACGTTTAGCTATGGTGCCTTCGGTTTTTTCCTTCGAAGCCGCTCCCTGCTCGACCAGTGTCTGGTAACGCTTGGTATCCTTTTCCCAGAAGGCCAGAGCGGCCTGATCAAGCTTTAGCTGGGCCTTATATGCGTCCAGCCGTGCCTGGTAGGGACGGGGATCAATGAGATAGAGCGGGTC
>JASFIU010000360.1:0-5311 GCA_050122495.1 Desulfobacterales bacterium
GCCCAATGCAAAACCTGCGAAGATTTCGACTGGATACTTCTTCCGGTCATGGGTTATGCCTCCTTCGGCAGCTGGGAGTTTGGAGGTGAAATTAAATGGCCAAGCGCCGAGTTCGACATGGCACCCATGGTGACGCGTCTACCGGTCAAGACTGAAGAAGATGCCTGGGAGCTAAAGACACCTGAGGTGAAAACCGCGGGAATTGTGCCGCTCCAGACAAAATTCTTCAAATTTTCAACTCAGTTAAGCCATGACAATAAACCTTTTAAAGCTTTGTGTTATGCGGGCGGGCCCTTTACGAAGGCAAGCAATGTTGTCGGCCCGGAATATTTCTGCAGATGGCTGATAAAAAAACCAGAGGCCGCCCACCAGATATTGCGGCTCATGACCGACTTTATGAAAAACCTCGTGGAGTACTGGAAAGACCATCTGGGTGTTGAGGGCATACTGCCCTGGGGGGCTGATCCCTCCTCCTCCAATCAAATGATATCGCCGAAACACTTCGAGAAATTTGCCATGCCCTATACCATGGAGTTAAACAGAAAAACGCTTTCTCTTGGGTATCGGCATATATTTTGTCATATTTGCGGGGAACAAAACATGAATTTACCCTATTGGGCCCAGATCCCCTTTGGTGATCCCGGTCTTTTGAGTTTCGGCCATGAGGTGGAGTTAGAAACAGCGGCCAAGTATTTTCCTGAAGACATCATTATCGGCAATTTAGAACCGTCTATTATTCAAACCAAGACCCCCGATGAGGTTTATGAAGCCTCAAGGATCATTGTTGAGAAAGGCAAGGAGCTGCCTGGCGGGTTTATATTTTCACCAGGCTGTGAATTGCCGCCTATGGCCCCTGTAGAAAACATCAGGATGATGACAAAGGCTGTGAATGATCATGGCTGGTATGATTAGAAGTTGTTTCAAAACTTCAGATCAGGTCTATTTATTTGGTGAGATTTGGGTAATTTGTTGTATCTAACCTTAAGCTTGAAAGGAGGCATGTCGATGAGACAGATTACAATCGTGACAATGATAGGCGTTTTTTGTTTGAGCCTGATGGTCGTTTTGTTGCCTTTTGAGACCGCTCAAGCCCAAGACAAAATAATTGATTTAAAGTTTGCAAACTATCTTCCACCCCAAACCGCTGTTACGAAAATAGGCGAGGAGTTCATCAAGGATCTGGAAGAACGAACGGGCGGGCGCATTAAGGTCAAATATCTAAAGGGCGGCTCACTGCTCAAGGGCACCACCATGTATAAAGGAGTCGAATCAGGACTTGCAGACATTGGCTTTTCACATATCTACTATACACCCGGCCGTATGCCTGTTACAGAGCTGGCTGGTTTGCCAATCGGCTCCCCAAGCGCGTGGGTTAACTGCCATGTTCTGAATGACTTCTATTTCAAATTCCGGCCAAA
Source organism: Desulfobacterales bacterium (assembly GCA_050122495.1). Taxonomy (GTDB): domain Bacteria; phylum Desulfobacterota; class Desulfobacteria; order Desulfobacterales; family JAHEIW01; genus JAHEIW01. Next base: position 1,419 of record JASFIU010000360.1, read on the forward strand.
GGAATGGGATAAGGTGAGGGTCCTTTGGCTGACCGGGACGACGACTTCCGTCATTACGACCAAGAAGCCTGTACGGAAGATGGAAGATCTTAAAGGGATGACAATCAGAGCACCCGGCATTGTGGGGGCGGTTGTCAAGGCGTTAGGCGGTACACCTGCCCCTACGCCTATTATGGAAGCCTATGATGGGATCGCCAAAGGGGTGCTCGATGGCATTTATGGCAACTATGAGATTCTCAAGGCATTCCGGCTCGCTGAGGTCGCGAAGTTTTCCACCTACTGCAGGAAAATAGGGGCCGCCTTTCCTTTTTATACGATCATGAATAAGAACAGCTACAAAAAATTGCCGCCTGATTTGAAAGAGATTTTCGATGACCTCTGCGGAGAGTACAGGGAGAGATATGCGCTGATGTGGACCCAGATAGAGTATGGCGGGAAGAACTTCGGCGGATCGAAGGGCATGGAATTCATCGATATAACTGGCGAAGAAGGGGAAAGATGGGCAAAGGCTGTAGAGGTAGTCGTCGAAAACCAAGTAAAAAAGATGGTGGGAAAAGGATTTTCTGAGTCAGATGTCAGGAGCTGGATCGCGTTTCTGAAAGAGCGCAATGAATATTATGCCAAGAAGCAAAAAGAATACCTGGTACCCTAAGCAAATCGGCCCTGAAGCTACAGAATAGGGCCTGAGAATATCACGAAGTGATATGACTTTTTTGGATAAATTTGAAAGATTCAATCGACGGATGAGTGGTCTAATGGAGTGGATCGGCATTTCCGGGTATCTGTTGATCATGGGGGTCACCACTGCCGATGTTTTGGGCGCAAAGCTGTTTCGAACCCCTGTCAACGGTGCTATTGATATTGTTATGCTTGCCCAGCTTGTGGCTATCTCCTTTGCTGCCTCTATGACACTCATTATGGGCCGACATGTCCAGGTAGAATTTTTCGTCATTCTGCTGCCAAAGCGTTTACGGCTCATTCTCGATAGTATCGTTCATTTTCTCGGCTTGGTCCTTTTTGCTTTAATCGTTTGGCGACTTTTTATTTACGGATATTCTTTTCAAACAGGGGGAGAGGAAACCGCCACGGCGTACATACCTCTCCACCCTTTCGTTTATGGTGCTGCTGTTGCGATTATTCCGATGTGTCTGGTTTTTTTATGCCGGTTCATCGATTCCATCATTAGGACGGTAAAAGAATGAGTCCCGAAATTGCAGGCATAGTCGGTATTGCTCTGCTGCTTGTACTTTTCCTCATCGGGGTACAGATTGCATTTGCCATGGCGATAGTGGGGTTTGTCGGGATTTTGTATCTAGCCGGCCTCGAACCTGCCTTAACGCTCTTGGCACAGGATATCTACGAATCCTTCATCTCCTATCCATTATCCGTTATCCCCATGTTTGTCCTCATGGGTTCCTTTGCCTTTGCCTCAGGCATAAGTCAGCGACTTTATGATGCCACCTATACCTGGGTCGGACAGCTTCGTGGCGGCCTGACTATCGCTACCGTGCTGGCCTGTTCCAGTTTCGCTGCCATATGTGGATCGACCGTGGCTACGGCTGCCACTATGGGTAAGATCGCGCTTCCGGAGATGAAAAAATACGGCTATAATGACACTCTAGCTACGGGCACTGTTGCGGCTGCCGGAACACTTGGCATTCTTATTCCGCCAAGCACTGTGCTCGTTGTGTATGGAATATTGGTGGAGGAATCCATAGGCAAATTATTTATCGCCGGGGTACTCCCCGGTATCCTTCTCAGTCTGTTTTTTGTTGCGGTTGTGGTTCTTATCTGCCTTAAAAATCCTCACTACGGACCTCCAGGCAAGCCTACCAGTTGGAAAGCCAAGGTCATAGCGACGTCAGGCATTGTTGAGGCGGTTATCCTCTTCTTATTGGCCATCGGGGGATTGTTCCTTGGTTGGTTCAGCCCGACACAGGCCGGATCTATCGGGGCTTCAGGTGCCTTGATTATCGGTCTGATTCGAAACCAGCTCACCTGGCCAAAATTCTTTGAAGCTGCGAGAGATGGCTTGCGAACGTCATGCATGGTTCTGTTCATTCTTTTCGGGGCTGTTGTCTTCGGCCACTTTCTAGCCCTATCCGATATCCCCTTTCTTCTGGCCGATTGGGTAGGAAACCTGCCCATCCACCGAATGGCGATCATGGGTCTTATTATCTTTATCTATTTCATCGGTGGGTTCTTCATGGACTCCATGGCGCTCATCGTGGTCACCATTCCCATCTTCTATCCACTGGTTATGAAGCTCGGTTTTGATCCGATCTGGTTCGGTGTGATTGTTGTGTTGACCGGGGAGATGGGGGTTATTTCGCCGCCGGTTGGCGTCAATGTGTTTGTAATTAAGGGGATTGCTCAGGACATACCTCTTGAGGTTATCTTCAGAGGGATCATCCCGTTCCTTGTTGCACTGATAATTTTCACCATTATACTTACAATTTTCCCGCAGGTTGCAATATTTTTACCAAGTCTCGTTTCCTATTAGGGCGGGTACGGTCAAGGATTGCTATGAGGATCGTAAAACTTGAAAGCTAAATTTAAGGGTAATGTTAGCGGATTTTTGAAACTTTAAAATATAAGGCCCCATATGCGATAAATTGAGCCGATAAGCTCGAATCCACCGGGAAGGATTGACCGACATTCTCAAATGGGGGCTGGAGCCAAGAAAGGTGGAATTGAATATGATGCTTAAAGATAAAGTGGCTATTATCACCGGAGCGGCCCAGGGGATTGGGGCGGCCTTTGCGACCGGCTATGCTAAAGAAGGTGCCAAAGTGGTGATTGCCGACATTGTCGATGGAAGCAACACGGTCGATGATGTTGTCAAGGCAGGTAGCGAAGCCATCTTTGTAAAGACCGATGTAACTATACAAGATGATTGCGATGCCATGGTGAAAGCCGCCCTGGATCGCTTCGGCACCGTCGATATCCTCGTCAACAATGCCGCGCTGTATGCCAATATAATCAAAAAACCTTTTGAGGAGATAACCACGGAAGAGTGGAACCGGCTGATGGAAGTAAATGCCACCGGGCCGTTTCATTGTACCAAATCAGTTTTTCCGGTGATGCGCGCAAAGGGCGGCAAGGTCATTAATGTGGCTTCTTCGGTGGCCTTTGAGGGCGCTGCCGGAATGCCCCATTATGTGGCTTCCAAAGGCGCGGTCGTGGCATTCACGCGCGCGATGGCCAGGGAGCTGGGTGCCTACAATATAAACATCAACTCTTTGGCACCCGGCTATACTCAATCCGACGCCAGTATAACAATACAGAAAAGACGCCAGGACGACGGCCCGGATCCCGAGCAACTTATGTTGCAGAAACGCTGCCTGAAGCGCTTGGAAGACCCGGAGGATCTGGTCGGAACTGCGATTTTTCTGGCAAGCGCCATGAGCGACTTTATCACCGGGCAGCTCATTCTGTGTGACGGCGGTTCTTTTTTTCATTAAACTTGGGTATGGATTTTAAAACAAGATGAAAGCGATGTGATTCAGAGCTTGACGTTTCATAGAGACTTGCTTTAAGGACGACAGATCCAGAAGATTTTTACAGGAGGGGTATTTACGATGTTAACCGGATATGCAGGCAAAATTGGATGGGTTGACCTTACCAAGGGGACAACCCGTATGGATGATCTGGATGAAGATATGGCCAGGAAATATATCGGGGGCAAGGCCATGGGCGCCTATCTGCTTTTGCGTCATTTGCCGCCCAAAACGCCCCCATATGATCCTGCCAATATTCTGATTTTTATTACCGGGCCTCTCTCGGGGACCAATTTTCCGGCGGCATCCAGATCCGCGGTGATCACCCGGTCACCCATGACCGGAACCTTCCTGGATTCTTATTGCGGCGGGTTTTTCGGACCCCATTTGAAG
>JASFIU010000361.1:0-5305 GCA_050122495.1 Desulfobacterales bacterium
TAAAAATAAAACTGCGTCGCAAATGAAGTCGCCTGGCGAATTTTGAGATGGGTTCATACAATGACCGGCCATCATTATCCCTTAAATTCGACAATTATCTCCTGGGTCGTTACATCTCTGGCTTGCCCGCCGAGCTTTATGGTTACGGGCAGCAGTTTGAAATTTACACCGCCGCTGACATCGCGTTTAATAATAAATTTTATTTTGGCAGTCAGCTTAGAAAGGTGCAAGGGTGGTTTTCGCTTTGAAGCTTTCTTCGCGCTTTTGGCTGCTTCGATGATTGCGGTTGCCAGTGTATCTTTTATGGATAATACCGGGGCAGCCGCGGTCGGTTTTGGAGGTTTAAGTTCGAGATGGATTTCTTGAACCGCTTCGCGGGTCACCTTGGCCCCCAACTGAATAATGTACAGTGACACCTTACCGTCCGCTTTTGTAACCAATGCACTTTTCAGTTTTAAAGCGACTTTATTTAGTGGAGGTAGATCCTCTTTTTCAATCTCATCCCCCACCCGGATCAGTGTTTTCTGTATTTCGGTTAGAAGTTCATCTAAGATGACACCGCTTTCGGCATTGCTTATAGGAGTGTAAAGAACAAGAAAAGCAAAAACTGAAATCGTAAAATAGATGCTGCTAACCTTGGGCCACATATTGCGTTTTCCTCAATATCTTTTCAACAACTGTGATTTTATTTCTCTGACCAGGGAATTCATCTTCCAATCGATTTTTAAACCCACTGCACTCATGCCCCCGACGACGATGGAATAGGCCGCTTTTTCCTGAATGCCGAAGTCTTTGGCAATATCAAAAATTATTCCAGCTTCCGGTTTCGCCAATTTTCCATCCGCAATGGCAATATCAGCCAGACGGGAAATAACAAACGTTTTATGCCGGTCATCACCTTTTGCGGAGATTTCTTTTACAGAGCCTTCAATTAGTTGTTCCATATTCTTTATATCCTGCATGATCTCATTGATCACCTCGCCGGGTTCGTCCGTAAAATATTTATGTAAGATCTGTATAACGACTTTAATTTCTTCATCCATAATATCGGGTTCCGTCATGACAAGTTTGAGACCGGCGGCGGTTACCAATTTCATGGCAGCCAAATCTAACGGACGGCGGGGATATCTTTTAATCCAGTTAACCCACTGATCGGTGCGGTCTTCAAGTTCATTCAATTCCTGATCGGAAATGTCATTTTCCCCCTTCACCACCTGATCAAAAATAGATGACTCGGCGAACATTTGCATAACTTTCAGTCTCAGCGGCATCAACGGGTGGGAGCGATAGTTTACTTCAAGCGCCTCGGGTTCCTCTTTTAAGGCGTCTATCTGTTGAAGGAGCGAATCGACATCCAGGTTTAAATTTTTACCGGTAAGACCATATGCGGTTTTCAACATTGCACGTGCGGAATTTTCAAAATCACCGCAGGCCAAAAGACCAATACGATCGGTACTAATTTCGCATTTTTTGCGCCATCTTAAGAAAATACTTTCTCCCATGCTGGGTAACAACGTAACCCCCTGGCTGCTGGGGTTGGGATTGATTAGGTAATTCATTCTGTTATGTTCAAATAAAAAATGTCCCAGTTCGTGCCCCAGTATAAATTGAATCTCCAGATCTTCCAATTCTTCCAGGGCCGCAGAGGTAATTCCAATAATAAAAAAGTTTCTTCCCGCGGCAGGTTGGACATAGGCAAATGCGTTGATACTGTTTGAATTTATACAAAAGACTTCATAATCACCTTCCAGATTGAGCTTTTGTTTTGTTTCTGTAATGATGTCAAAGATGCGCGGCGAAATCGGCTTGCTCAACAAAAAAGCGCCGTCTTTTAGCAATTGATTTCTAAAATCGGATTCTTCCATCTTCTGCCGCTCTTCAGAAGTGGAAATAATACCTTCAAGATTGTAATCTTTGAACAACAATTCAACATCTTCTTTATCGCCTCTGTATCTTATGCGGTGCAAGTCCATACGAATACCTCTGGGTTTGGGGTTAACGTGATTTAGATGTTCTCATAATCCGTGTAATCTGCGTAACGTGCCGCGGCGAAGCTCACAAGAGCGAAGACGGGTCTGTGGATTGCTTTTAGCTTTCAGTTATGAGCCTGGCGCCGGTGCCATCGCCCCCATGGCTTGGCATCCGAACCTCTGATCTGATCATTGAAACTTTAGTATTCTATTTCAGCTTCCGACACCTATAAAATATCCCCTTTAAGGTCAAGCATTTTAGTAGCGGGAGGGAGGGGTGTCAATTTAGCACGTGTCAGAAAATCCACTTAAAAACATCCGCAGATTTCGCAGATTCACGCAGATTATTTTTGTTAGCACCACGCTACGATCAGCTTTTAATTTAATCGGCGTAATCTGTGTAATCTGTGGATTATATTGTCTTTTTGCCCGTGTGTCTTAATTCGCCAGCACAACGACATCTTCCACATCACCTTCAGGCGTTCTGATACGGAATAGATATTCCACTATAGAAGTGTCCGCCAGGAGCTCATAGATACCAAAATAGCCTAAATCGTCAATTGGAATCCCGTTTAGCGAAATGATTTCGTCTTCTTCGATGAGCCCGGCTTCCCACGCGAAGCTGCCGTCATTCAGAAAAACAATATCGCTGGCGTCGGTTATGTTAATCTGAAGGCCTATCCTCTGTAAGCCACTCTCTATGATGTGGCTTCTATCGTTGTAGGGTTCAAGCTTGACCACCCTGTCGGAAAATTTAAAAACAGTCAGATATTCTCTAAAGAAAGTACCGCCAATGGCCGGCCAGCTGCCTTCCTGAGCGATTATCTCTGCGGGACATGTTGTGCCCAGACAATAATCGTTCAATGGAAAATATTCTACGATCTCGGACCCGTGCAGATTGAAGACCACCGATTCGAATAGCACATCCGGCTCCTGGATCAGGGGCTCCAGCATCGCCGAGGTTATCCGGGTGAAGGCCGCTCCGGTATCGAGGAGATTGTTGCCCTGCGGCTGGCCCTCTATCGAAACATGGGTAAAAGGTCTGCCGGATTGATAGCTGAAAGGTATCGACACAACCGAAGCTGAAACATTTTCAACCGAAGCCGAGATATTTTCAATGGTATCGTAAAAATAGAGCAGTTTGCGCCTGTAATCAAAGGTAACATCAAATTGCTTTAAAAGGTTCAGCCCAATGATTCCGTTAAAATACCCCGGTGTGCTCTGGGTGAAGGCGGAATCAGTGGACTGCGCTTTGAAACTTTTAAAACACATGTCGTTTTCGAGACAAAGGCTCGCAATACGCACCTCCCCGCCTTCGTTTCCGAAAATTGCAGCCGGCACGTGTGTTCCGGATGCACCTGTATCGACCAGCATATCAAGATTAATTGAATTGTTGACCAGGGCGTTTACGACGAAAAGGCTACCGTGTACGAGCTCGGCTTGAACGGGGCTGTCCGTATTACTCCCGGAGATGCCTCCCCCGGCGCCATCGCTTTTACAGGCAAGCATAAACAATACCACGGCAAATAGCGCAACGGCTTTTGATCGTATGATTACAGATTCAATTTTCAATTTTATGGCCTTTAATCGATCTTTCCTACCTACCCAAGCATATCAAATTAAATTTGTATTTTCTATGGCTTCCTTACAGGCAGGGTAAGGATGTCTATTAGGGATAAATCAAAAACCCCAGATCTACATGAGAAATGGGGTTTCCAGAATCATTCCATAGCTACCCCCGTGTTTGGGATAGCATTGTTTGGCGAATCTATTATTTTTTCTTAATCCGTGTAATCTGCAGAATCGGCGGATGATTTGAAGGGCCGAAAATATAATCCACAGACCCGTATTCGCTCTAGTGCGCTTCGCCGCGGCACGTTACGCAGATTGCACAGATTAAATTAAAAGCTGATTGTGGTGTTAAAAAAAATCTGTGTAAATCTGAGAAATCTGCAGCTGCCAGGGTGTTTAGTCGCTACCGGCACCAGCGAATAGATTATAAAGCCAGGCTATAATTAATCCCATAATGGCCCCATCGACGAGGGCGTAAAGGCTTCCGGCGATCATATCACCAAATAAACCCGATGCCTTATAGCCCGGGTAGATCGAAGCGAGCACCAGCAAAAACGCCTTGCCGTATCCCGGCCAAATTAAATTCGCGACGCCCACGATCAAAACCGCCCCGGCCCAAAAAACGGCAAAGGCAATCGTTAATGCTTTTAGATTTAGTTTCATTTCCTCTGCCCCTCATTCCGCGGCTAATTTATATACCTTATCGCCTTCTCTTACCTTTTCCGGTACCTTTATACCGACGCTATCGCCTTTCTTTGCCTCTGTTACAGATGCGTGCTCGATCTGCATGGAGTGTACGGTGGACTCAACATCCGTCGTGTGCCCCAAAAAATGGAGCCTATCGCCCACCGCCACTTTTCCCTCCGTTATCTCAACGGCGGCGACCGAGATTTTGCTGAAGTAATTGGAAACGAATCCGATTTTTTCCTGTTCCATTGCTAAACCCTCGCTGTTTAATGTTTGGAAATTGATTTTAATGCAATAAAATCTGGTTGTTCCCGTTTTCAAAGCTCCAGTTTTTTAGAGCAGTATCTCGAGGATTTGTTCGCTTCAGGTGGATTGGAATGAGAGCATGTCCCGGTCAGCCGGCGGAAGGAGATCAAAATAGCAGCTGCAAACCTGGATATTGGGGGTCGCGTGAAGTTCTGAACGGGCATTTGGAGAAGTTTGCACCCTATAATTATGAAGAACTAAATACCAAAGAATTTCGTTAAAAGTCAAGAAGTTTGGGACGGCACGCCGTTGCACACCCCTTTAATTGGGTTTTCCAAATCCCACCATGGTGGGACTTCGCCCCCCGCCTTTACCGCTATTTCATAATGGATGCTGCTACTTTCCCCAGTTTAAAAACGATGCGATCATGCGGTCTTGAATATTGTCCGGAAGCCATGATATCACCTTTTGCAGCCGTGCTTTCGGACCCATACGATAGCGCGTTTTGGGTCGATTCGCTGTGAGCGCGTGGACAACCGCTTTGACAACGACTTCCGGTGATTGCGCATTCTTTTCGCTTTCTTCAGCAAGCTTCCTGATCCGATTGATAAGGGGTTCGTAAAGATGCAGCAATTCTTCGGGCGCTTCTTTGAGCTCCTGTTCTGCATGCGTGCGCCCCTTTCCCCAAATTTTGGTGTCGATAATACCGGGCTCGAGCAGACTTACCTTGATATTCCACGGTTTCAGTTCGCGGCGCATGACATCAGAAATTGCCTCTATTGCGTATTTTGATGCGCAATAGGGTCCTAGTATAGGCGAGGCAAAGATAC
>JASFIU010000362.1:0-5265 GCA_050122495.1 Desulfobacterales bacterium
CGGTCCGATTTCATTCAGAACCTGCTCGAGTGTGGAAATCGGAACACACAGGATAACGATCTTTTGCTGACAAACCGTTTTTAAAGATGCCTTGCGGGCGCCTGCTTTTTTGATCTCCGCTGATTTGTCGGTTCGATTAAAAACCAGAACCTCAAAATCCTCGGCCAGATACGCGGCGGTCAATTTTCCGAAGCGTCCGAAGCCGATAATGCCGATCATAATACCCCTGCTATCCGGTTAAGTCCGTTTTTAAGGTTTTCGTCGGAAACAGCGAATGATATTCGCATATGCGTTGCCATGCCAAATGCCTCTCCCGGAACCACGGCCAAATCGATAATCTCTTTACCTTCCTGCCTTAATCGCTGAATCAAGGCCGTAAAAGCGACGGTTTTAGATCCTTCGATGGATTCAATTTTATCAGAGATTTTCATTTTCCCTCATTTTCTGCTGCAGCACGAGGTCAGCCAGAACCAATGCGGCCATGCTTTCCACAATCGGTACGGCCCGAGGGACCACACAGGGATCGTGGCGCCCCTTGGCTTCCAGAACCGTATCATTGCCCTCAAAATCAACCGTTTTTTGGGGCAAGCTGATGGTTGCCGGGGGCTTGAAAGCGACCCGAAAAATAATCGGCTCGCCATTGGATATGCCGCCCTGAACACCGCCGCTGTAGTTGGTTCTGGTGCCTAAATGCCCCTCTTTTTTGATAAACACGTCATTGTGCGCTGATCCGCGCATGCGTGAACCGGCAAAGCCCGAGCCGATTTCAAATCCTTTGGTGGCCGGAATCGACAGCATGGCCCGGGCCAATAATGCTTCGGCCTTATCAAAAACGGGCTCCCCCAGTCCGGCGGGGACATTGCGGCACACACAGGTAATAATCCCCCCCAGGGAGTCACCGGCCTGCTGCGCTTCTTCAATCGCAGCGATCATTTGTTCCGCTGTCTGTGCGTCCGGACAGCGAACCATCGAGCCATCCACCGCCTTGCGGGCCACACGCGTCATATCAGGCGAAGGTGCCTCAATAGTACTGACACTGCTGATCCAGGCAACAATGTCAATACCGTAGCGCTCGGACAAATATTTTTCGGCAATCGCACCGGCGGCAACCCGGCCGACGGTCTCTCTGGCGCTGGCGCGCCCGCCACCGCTTAAGGCTCGGATACCGTATTTGATCTGGTAGGTATAATCTGCATGCGATGGCCGCGGCACCGCACGCATCCGGTCATAATCTGCCGGGCGCTGATCGGTATTTTCTACCATGAGCGCGATCGGCGTGCCGAGCGTTTTGCCCTTTTGGACACCGGACAAGATGGAGACCCGATCCGCTTCTTCTCGGGTGGTCGTCAACTTGCTCTGGGCCGGTCGCCGTCGATCCAGCTGGGGTTGGATATCGGTTTCGTCCAGCGGCATATTGGGCGGACAGCCGTCAACCACGGCGCCGACTCCCCGACCGTGGGATTCACCGAAAGTGGTAACTCGAAATAAGGTGCCAAGTGAGCTGGACATGAGAATTATTCTCCCATCCGGTTTTATCATTGTTGAATTGGACTGATCGCCAATTCAACAAGGTTCATGTTTGATATAATCCCTCAAAAACCTTCCAGAAACCTGGAAAGGATTTTTCAACGCAGCTTTCATCTCGAATACAGACGCCTTCTGCCCGCAAGCCGGCAATGGCAAAGCTCATGGCGATGCGGTGATCGTTATAGGTGTCAACGATGGAACCCTTTGGTCTTCCGCCCTTGACCACCAGGGCATCTTCGGTACACGCGGCTTCGATGCCCATTTTGTTTAGCTCGGTTGCGGTGGCGGTTAAACGGTCGCTTTCCTTTGATTTAAGATGGGCGACATTTTTAATTACGGTTGTACCCCGGGCAAACGCCGCCACCACCGCCAGCATCGGGACCTGATCCGGCATATCCGCCAGATCGGCTTCAATGGCCGAAAGCGATCCGCCGGCAATGCCGATGCCGTCTGATTCTCTGGAAACGCGGCACCCCATTTGCCGGAGCAGATCCACAAAGCCGATGTCTCCCTGGGCAGAATCGGCCTTTACTCCCATCACCTTGATGTCAGCGCCAGTAATAGCCGCCGCCCCCCAGAAATAAGCCGCCTGGGAGCAATCTGCTTCCACCGCATATTCGCCGGCACGGTAAACCTGCCCGCCCGGGACATTAAATCGGTGGTAGCCCTCGCGCTCAAGGTGCAGGCCAAACGTTTTCATCAGATCGATGGTTAGATCCACATAGGGCCTTGATACCGGCCCGCCGGTAACCCGAATTTCGAGTCCATTCCGTGTGCAGGGCGCCATCAGGAGAAGCGCGCTAAGGTACTGGCTGCTTTTTTGACAATTAATCTCTACCGAGTCTTTGCTGATGGTAGCGGCGGTTATCTCGACCGGCGGGCAACCGTTGCCATTTAAAGCCCGGGCTGCAATGCCGATATGCTGTAACGCGTCCAAAAGATCTTTTATCGGCCGCCTTTGCATGCGGTCGGTACCTGTCAGTGTATAAGTTCCTCTACCCAACGCCGCCACCCCGGTTAACAGCCGCATGGAGGTTCCTGAATTTCCGAGATAAATCGGTGCGTCGCAAGGTTCCAGAAGGCCGCTCTTTCCATCAACGCGCACTTCAGCACTGTTAACGTCAATTTGAACCCCCATCTGCCGGAGGGCTTCAATGGTAAACAGGGTATCTTCACTGGCAAGGGCGTTTTTGATCGTGCAGCCCCCGTCCGATAAAGCGGCCGCAATCAACATGCGGTGGGTATAACTCTTTGAGCCGGGCACGTTGACCTGACAATCGGTTATATTATGAGGTTTTATTTCTATCATTCGTTTGGGCCTCTCGCAAAGGCGCAAAGACGCTAAGTTTTTTTTATTAACCTTTGCGCCTTAGCGGCTTTGCGTGAGCGTCTCTAATACAGCCGCCCGCATGACATCCAGCGGCGGTTTTTGACCGGTCCACAGTTCAAGCTGTAGCGCTCCCTGAAATACGAACATATCAACGCCGTTGATGGTGATACACTGTCTGGCTTCGGCCGCTGCTAAAAGGCGGGTTTTAACCGGATTGTAGACGATGTCCATTACGAGCATTTCTTCTGATAAGTCATTGTTCGGAATCGGGGTCGCATCGGTGTCGGGGTGCATGCCAACCGGCGTGGTATTGATCAGAATCTCGTAACGGCCCGGCTGCCAATCATTTATCGTTGAAAACTCGGCCTGCAGATCCCCCGCCAGGCGTTCTCCGTTTGTCCGTGAGCGGTTCAACACCGTCACCCGTCCTCCGGCGGCCACCAGGCCGAATCCAATGGCCCGGGCCGCCCCGCCGGCACCGATGAGCGCCACAGATTTGCCCTCAATGGTGGTCCGGTTTCTCAAAGCTTCGAGAGCTCCCGGGCAGTCGGTGTTGTATCCGATCAGCCGGCCCTGTTTGTTGACAATGGTGTTCACCGCCCCAATCCGTGCCGCCATCTCGTCGACTTCATCGAGGTATTCCATGACGGCGACTTTGTGGGGAATCGTGACACTGACACCCTGGAGATTCAAGGCCTTAATGCCTTTTACCGCCGAACCCGGATCGGTAACCTTGAAGGCGAGATAAACCGCGTTGTAACCGATCGATGCGAAGGCCTGATTGTGCATAACCGGGCTCAGGCTGTGCGCCACCGGATTTCCGATCAAACCAAAAAGGGATGTATTTGCATCAATCATTTTTACGTTCAATTTTTCCCGGATAATCCGGCCGTTGGACATCCCGTCCTTCAGCGATGATGGCCTCAAAAATATTACGCAGCCCGTTATCGCTCACAGGGCCTTTGTTTTTCTCCAGCAAGCGACTGACAATTTTTTTTTCGCGATTGCTGTCTGTAATCTGAATGCCACCCTGTTTCTTAAAATCGCCGACTTGTTTTGCCAGTGACAATCTTTGATTGATCAATTCCATAATTTTTTCGTCAATCTCATCGATGGCCTGGCGCAGCAGGCCGATATTGGTGTTCGGATCTCCGGTTCGTTTATCTGTGATTGATTTATCCATGGATAGCATCCTCGAGTTCCGCTAACGTGATTTTTTCCACTATGGCCGAGCCGATTCCATTCAGCAGAACAAAATGGATCGAGTCGCCCTCCCTCTTTTTATCCTTTGCGATGGCGTTGACGACCGCTTTGGTTTCAGACCCCACGTGAGTCGGAAGCTCTAATTTTTTCAGTAAAGCCCGCAGCCGTTGGTCCTCGGCTGCTGTCAACAGGCCCTTTTTGACCGACAGCGCCGCCGCAACCGCCATGCCGCGGCTGACGGCCTCTCCATGCGTAATACCGGCAACTTTTTCAATCGCATGTCCAAAGGTATGGCCGAAGTTAAGTTTGCGGCGCTCGCCCTGTTCGGTCTCATCACGGCTGACCACCGCTGACTTGATGTTCACCGATGCAAGGACCAGCTTTTTAATCGCCTGGCTGTCCAGAGCTAAAACGTCTGTATAATTCTGCTCAAGATAGGCAAACAGATCCGCATCCGCAATGGCCCCATGCTTGACGATTTCGGCCAACCCGCATGCGATTTCCTTGCGGGGCAGCGTTTTTAACAATTCAGGATCACAGATGACAAATTCGGGCTGATGAATCAACCCGATCATATTTTTGTATCCCTGGAAATTCACTCCATTTTTGCCACCGACACTGGCATCAACCTGGGCCAGTAGCGTGGTGGCCACAAAACCAAAGCGCACCCCCCGTAGAAAGGTCGAAGCCACAAGCCCGGTAATATCGCAGACGATACCGCCGCCCACGCCGACGATAAAGGAAGATCGATCCGCCTGGATTGACAGCAGCTGCGCATAAATCTCCTGAACGGTTTCCAGGGTCTTGGTTTCCTCCCCGGTTCCTATGGTGATCACTTCCTCTGCAACTGAACCCAGCGGGTAAAGTTCGCCCACATTCACATCCGTTATGATGACCGGCTTTTCGACCGGAACATATCGCTGCAGGTTCGCCAGACGCTCCCCGATTAAAATGTGTGAGGGGCCTGAATCTGCTTTGATGGTAATCGTTTCCATACAAATTCAATCTTCAATTCATATTTAATTTATCATGATGCCAGTTGATATTTTTTGGGATCCGTCTGTCGAATTTTTTCATGTGCCCATAGAATCAACTGTTCAGTGGTCTCCCATGAAATGCATTCATCTGTGATGGAGACACCGTATTTGAGTGACGAAACATCACCGGTAAATTTCTGATTGCCCTCATACAAATTGCTTTCAAGC
>JASFIU010000363.1:0-5237 GCA_050122495.1 Desulfobacterales bacterium
TCCTCTTAAAGGCTTATTTCTGGCTGTAAAGCGCCTGTTACGATGTCATCCCTTTCATCCCGGCGGTGTTGATCCGATTCCCTAGCGTGCGCTTGAAAAACATTGGCGGCTTTTAAACTCTGATGCCAGTGCTGCGCCTGCTCTCCTTACGAAGTCCCCAGATAAAAAACCTGTTTGAATGCGGAATAGCATGAATATTCTCGCAAGAGCTATCACGTTATATAACTCATTATTCTTATTTAGGAGAAAACAATGGATCAAGCGCGATTGTTAATAGCCATCGTCCTCTCTCTTGTTGTGTTTCTGGCGTATCATTTTATTTTTAGTCCCAAGGAGGAAGCCCAGCAGCAGGCCACAAAAAAAGTCGAAGCGCCGGCGCTAACAAAAGAACAACCGGTTCCGCAAAAAGAAAAGCCGTATACCGCAGGGACTGAAAAAATAGAACCCGTCCAGCAACCGACCACCCCGGTGACTGCCCCGAAAACAGCCCGCACGATTACCGTGGATACACCACTGTATCAGGCCAGTATTTCAGAAAATGGCGCCGTATTTTACAGTTTTCTCCTTAAGAATTACCGCGAAAGAGTTGCCAAAGATTCACCCCTAAAACAGATCCTCACCGGTGATGAGGCTTTTGGCATCGGGCAGATTGGATTTGCCGGGAAAAGCGTCCCGGGGCTGGACAAAGCCGTTTTTGCTGCTGAGCCGTCCTCAGATCAGGTGAAGGTTACCGATGGTTCTCGTGAAGTTAAATTTTTGTGGCGCTCGCAAGATGGGATTTTAATCGAAAAAATTTACAAATTTACACCGGATTCATACGCCATCGGCATGTCTGTGACGATCAAAAACGGTTCCGGACGCGGTGTTCAGGATAAATTATTTGTGGCCTTAAACAGCAAGACCCCGGGGGATAAACGCCTGTATGCGTTTGAAGGTCCCAGTGCCCTGATTAATGATGAACTTAAAGAAATAAAGATTAAAAAGCTTGAGGACCAGGATACCTTTGAAGGCAAAATTAAATGGATTGCCTTGCAGAGCCGTTATTTTATGTCCGGCCTCATCCCCGATCAGGTCGAGGAGGCCAGCCTTCAGCTGGCCTTAGAGTCTGAAAAATTTGTAGCCGCGCAATACCGGCAGCCGGAGACAGCGATTCAGCCCGGAACCCAATACACGTATGCATATCAGCTTTTTATGGGGCCCAAAAGGATACAGGAACTCAGGAATGTCGGTAATAACCTGCATAAAGTCGTTAATTTCGGCTGGTTTGATTTCATTGCCAAGCCCTGCCTGTGGCTGATGAACTTATTTTACAGTGTCATCCCCAATTACGGGATCTCCATTATCTTTTTAACGATACTGGCAAAAATTCTTTTATGGCCGCTGGGGCAAAAAAGCTATAAATCGATGAGCGAAATGAAAAAGATCCAGCCTTTGATGAAAGAGATCCGGGAAAAATACAAAAATGATAAAAAGAAGATGAACGAAGAAGTCATGGGGCTGTATCGCACCTATAAAATCAATCCTGTGGGTGGCTGCCTTCCCATGGTGGTGCAACTACCTGTATTTTTTGCACTTTACCGGATGCTGTATGAGGCGATCGAACTGCGCCACGCCCACTTTTTTCTATGGATCAACGATCTATCGGCCCCCGACCGGCTGTTTAACTTTGGTTTTTCGATACCGTTTATGGAACCGCCCTATGGTATACCGGTATTAACCCTCGTCATGGGCGCCAGCATGTTGCTTCAGCAAAAAATGTCACCGCCGATGGGAGACGCCACCCAGGCAAAGATGATGATGTTCATGCCTGTTGTTTTTACGGTTATATTTATCAATTTTTCATCAGGACTGGTTTTATACTGGTTTGTGAATAACATTTTATCGATCGCCCAACAGTATTATACCCAGAAAAAATATGCCTAATTACGGAGGTTTTTCATGACAGCTACGCTGGAATTTAAAGCAAAAAATATAGATAAGGCTGTTGAAAAAGCCAGCGAAGAACTCAATATGCCCAAAAAAGACATAAAATACGAAGTACTTTCCTATGGATCCAGCGGTATTTTCGGTCTGTCGGGTGCCAAAAAAGCGAAAATTCGGGTCCAGCTGCCCAAAGATTCGCAGCCGTCAGAGTCGCCCCCCGAAATTCAGAAATTAAAATCGGATCCTATGGATGTACCTGAGAATTCCGGAGCGACGGATGCAGCGAATCTAGGCGATAATGATGCGGTTGCCAAAGAAAATAGGGAAGGCCGGGCGTTTTATTCTTTTCCCGAGGATCCGGTTGAAATCGGGCGCCTCGTCTTGCAACGAATTATCGACGCCATTACCGAAGATGCCAAGATATCAGTCGAGCAAAATGACGAACGAATATTTTTTAACGTGAACGGCGGCAACGCCGGCATTTTGATCGGCAAACGGGGGCAGACGCTGGATGCGATTCAGTCTATCGTTGAAAAAGTGATCAACAAACACAAAGAAAACCGGACCCGGGTTTTGGTGGATATCGAAGGTTACCTGGAAACCCGCAAGGAAAACCTGGAAAAATTAGCCCTACGGTTAGCTGAAAAATCCAAACGCACCGGCAAACCCATGTCCCTCGGGCAGATGAATGCCTATGACCGCAGAATTGCCCATATTGCACTTAAAGACAATCCGGATGTCCAAACCCGCAGCCGGGGGGAAGGGCCTTTGCGAAAGCTCGTGATTTTTCCGAAGAAGAAAAATTTGTCAAAAAGATAGAATTCGGTTTAAATGACACCAGACCAAGATACAATTGCGGCTATCGCCACCCCGGGCGGTCTGGGTGGAATCGGCATCATTAAGATTTCGGGTTCAAAGTCATTTGCGATTGCCCGAGCTCTTTTCAGATCCGGCGAGTCAACGACCACCCGCACAGCGGGTGGCGTGAATTTTACCGCCACAGGCGGTAAAAAACAGGGGGGCGAAGTGCTTCAATCGAATCCGGGTGTGATGTCCGAGGCTGCCAAGGTCGATCCAAACTCGCAGCAGCTTGAATTCGAGACCCACCGAATTTATTACGGACACATCGTTGACCCGGATAATGGAAGTCTGCTGGATGAGGTTCTGGTATCGGCAATGAAAGCACCGCGAACCTATACCCGTGAAGATGTAGTTGAAATCAATGCTCACGGGGGAGCAGTGGTCCTGCACGCCATATTAGAACTTGTTTTGAGCAAAGGCGCCCGCTTGGCCGAGCCGGGTGAATTTACCAAACGGGCATTTCTCAACGGGCGCATCGATCTTACCCAGGCAGAAGCGGTTATCGATATCATCAATGCACGTACGCAAAAAAACCTGGAACTTGCCACCGGCCAGGTAACCGGCCGGCTGCGGCGGATACTTATTTCCATCAGAAGCCAATTGATCGAGCTATTAACCCGGATTGAAGCTGCGATCGATTTTCCGGAAGATGTCGAAGCGCTTGTCGATCCCGGCCGCACGGCCAAAACCGTCGAAAAAGAAACGGTTGAGCCCTTAAAGCGTCTGATCCGCTATTATATTGACGCCCATATTTTTAGAGACGGGCTCACCGTCGCCATTGTCGGCCGCCCGAATGTGGGAAAATCCAGTCTACTGAATCAGTTGGTGAAAAAAGATCGGGCCATCGTGACCTCCATACCGGGAACCACCCGGGATATCATCGAAGAGACCTTAAATATCAAGGGTATACCGGTCGTTGTCAGCGACACCGCCGGCGTTCATAAATCCGAGAATCCGGTAGAAATGATCGGTATTGAAAAAACCCTTGCGCATGTCGATGGATCTGATCTGGTGCTTTTTTTGATTGAAGCCAATCGTCCCTTAGAGGCCGCCGATCACCAAATATATGCAAAGATCGATGCTAAACCCGTATTCATTGTTCTGAATAAAATCGATTTAATCCAAAATAATACCGATACTGCAATTCCCGATAACTGGAGCTGTCAAGATCTTTTGCGAATTTCGGCTTTGTACGACCAAGGCATTGATCATCTCAGAGATAAAATTGCAGAATGGGCGGGTGGAGAAAATCCGGTTGATCTTGCGGATGCGATTGTCCCCAACTTGAGGCATAAACTCCTCCTCGAAAAGGCGCTCGGTGCTACGGAGACAATTACTGAAGCACTACGCCAAGAAACGTCTTCCGAGTTGGTGGCCATCCATTTGCAGGAAGCCATTGATGCGCTTGGAGAAATCACCGGTGATTCTACCAAAGTGGATGTGCTGGATCAGATTTTCAGCCGGTTTTGTGTAGGTAAATAGTTATGTTTCACGTGAAACATTGGAAAGTGACTAAAGTGAACTAAAGTTTCAAGTGACTAAAGTTAAGGAATTCTGTCATTTAAATATAAAAAAGATGGAGTGCAGCGACACCTTAACTTTAGTCACTTTAGTTCACTTCAAACTTTAGTCACTCATTACTTGACACCCAACAATTTGTTTATACTAATCAATTACTTATTAAATTATAACAGGAGCGGAAAACTGACCCATGGATTTTGACTTTACACCCTATTTTGAAAAATATGAGGCCCTGGTCTCTAAATCCGATGAGGCCTTTGAACATGTTAAAAAGGCTTATGCCGAATGTGTGAAATGTGAGGAAAAATGTTCGGATTGCTGTTATGCGCTGTTTGATTTAACGTTGATCGAAGCCTTATATATTAATCATCAGTTTAACGAGAAAAAAAAGAGCGCTGAAAAAAATGAACTGTTGGAAAAGGCCAACCGGGCAGACCGCATCATACACAAAATTAAACAAAAGGCCCATAGAGATTTGCAGGCTGGAAAAAGCGAAGATGAGATTCTTGCCGGACTGGCCCAGGAGCGCGTACGCTGCCCGCTTTTAAGCGAAGCGGAATTATGTGATTTGTATGATAACCGACCGCTTACGTGTCGGTTTTACGGTATTCCGACCGCGATCGGAGGGGCCGGGCATACCTGCGGAAAATCCGGTTTTGAGAAAGGCGAGCCCTATCCCACCGTCAATCTGGATACGGTTAACGCTCAGCTCCAACAAATATCCGGGGAATTGATCCGGGATCTTAAATCCAGATATGTGAAGCTCGCGGATATGCTGGTACCCTTGTCCATGGCATTGCTTACCACATATGATGAGACCTATCTTGGCTTCGGAGAGGAAAAGGATCCCGAGCCACCTCCCAGAAAAAAGCATCGAAGGAGAACCCTATAAGCGAATTTTCTCCTGAAGAAGCCGACAAGAGAAAGCGGGC
>JASFIU010000364.1:0-5236 GCA_050122495.1 Desulfobacterales bacterium
TAAAAGATAAAATCGGTGTCAAAGAGTTAACCCTGGATTTGGAAGATCAAACCACCATCAATGATGTTTTTTCAAAATTGATTGAACGACTCGGTAAAGACATTGAAACCGTTTTGTTTAAAAAACCGGGAGAATTAAATGATCAGGTGGTCATCATGCTAAACGAAAAAAGCATCCGTTCTCAGGATGATTTAAGCACCAAGATTCACCATAAGGATGAAATCTCATTATTACCGGCTATTGCCGGAGGATAAATTAGAAGCTTCCTTAAAAATGCCTCAGCGGCATCATCCCATCTCAATAGCGATAATTCTACTTTTTGCTCATCTTGGCCCTCCGATGAAATGTACCTCCATCTGCACGTAAACAAAAACTTTTACATCGTGGCAATTGTGTCAATAAAAAAGTGGGCTGTCTTTGAAGACTGAAGTACTGGCGTGATGGCGTAATGGAGTGTTGGATTTGCTCTTTCGTTACGTGTTGCGGGTTACGAGTTGCGAGTCATGCAGTGCAGAGTTTGGTTTACTATATTTTAACACGTAACGCGGAACGCGAAACGCATAAATCAAGAACTTTTGGCATCCGCAATATTACTTTTTCGTATGTCATCATTCAGAGAAATGATAAAAATACAGTTCAACTTGACACCAGGCTTGCTTTTTCTTAATTAAGCCCTCTAAACTTCGGCGTTCAAGAATAAAACCGAATAATTTACATTTATGATTAGGGGAAATCGGACATGGCAATAGATGCGCAACTCAAATGGATAGATGGTATGCAGTTCATCGCCCGGGCGGGAGATAGCCCCGCTGTTGTAATCGACAATCCCGAAAGCAACGGGGGCTCAAGTCCGATGCAGCTGGTTCTGATTGGCGTCGCCGGATGCATGGCTATGGATGTGATCTCAATCCTGCAAAAAAAACGCACCACCGTGACCGATTTTAAAGTCCATATCAGCGGTGAGCGCGCTGAAGATCATCCCAGGCGCTATACGCACATTCAAATCGAGCTGGTCCTGCGCGGCAAAGACCTCAAGCCCAAGGCTGCGGAACAAGCCATCCAGTTGTCGGAAACAAAATACTGCAGCGCTATCGCCTCGTTAAACGCCCGGGTTGAAACGACCTACCGTATTGTCGATAATGATTAGAAGTGGTTCCAAAACCTTAGATCAGGTTCAAGGGCAAGGCGCCCCGTGAATTTAAAGCGGAGCGTACACGTCAGTACGTGAGCATTTGAATTCGCGGGGCAACGCAGCCATTGGGCCTGAGATGGGGTTTTGAAACCACTTCTAAGGAGTGTTACGAAACCATTGGTACACATGTATCCTTCATTGGCCAGATCTTATAAAGGCATTTTCCCCTTCAAACTGGGCACGACCTCCTTTATCTATCCGGATCACTACGTCCCCAATGTAAAAATGCTGGGGCCGTATCTGGATGAAATCGAATTGCTGCTATTTGAAAGTCTGCCCGCCGATGCGCTGCCGTCAAGCAAGGTGATAAAGGAGCTTTCCCATCTGGCCCGCGAATACGACCTGACTTACAACATTCACCTGCCGACCGATGTATCCATCAGTGCAGCGCAGCCCGAAATGCAGCAGCAGGCCGTGGATACGCTTTTAAGGTTTATCGATCGCGTCGCCCCGCTTTGCCCTACAGCTTATGCGCTGCATATCCCGTATAGCCAAAAATCATTTGACCCGGATACAGTAAAACACTGGCAGGGCTGTGTGTTTGACAATCTCGAAAAAATACTGGCCGGCGGAGTACCGGCGGAATCCATCGCCGTGGAGACCTTGGATTATCGATTTGATCTGCTCAATGAGATCCTTGCCGGGCTCAACCTGAGCGTATGTCTGGACATCGGGCATCTGATTGCCCACGGATATGACCTCAACGCCCTGTTCAATAAATATGGCGATATTACTTCTATTATTCATCTGCATGGCGTTAAAAACGGGAATGACCATCTGGCGCTGGACCAATTGCCGCATAAATTTAGAGCACCGGTTCTGACAATATTAAAACAATTTACCAAAAGCGTGTCACTTGAAGTATTCGCATTTGATGACCTCAAATTTTCGTTGGCATTTTTAGAAAGGAACATGGCATGAATGATTTTGAGCACATTTCACAAAATTTGGTTAAACGTCTATCCTTGCAGTATGAACCTGTCGGAGTGGTTATTTACAAAGAAGCAGACCCGTTGCCGCCGGAGGTTCCGTTTGCGCAAAAGGAATTCAAAAGCTACTGTCATGCGTTGGTCGCCGCCGGCAGGGGTGAAGTCCTCCTGCTGAAAAAAGAGCAAATGGGTTGTAAACTGGGAACATCGGTTCTGGGATTTGAAAAGGATATGGAGGCCTACCTGGATGACGGTGTTTTAGAAAAATACGGCGTGGGCCTGTTTGAGTCTGAGGAGGCTTCTGCTGAGACCATTCTCAAATCATCGTATCTTGAAAAAGCAAAAACCCGGGCGGCTCTGGTGGCCCCCCTGTCGTACTTTAAACAAAAGCCGCAGATTCTGATATTTACGGCCAACAGTGAACAGGTCATGTGGCTGCTTTACGCCTTGAATTATGAAAAAGGGGGGCGGATGGATCTCCCTCAATCCGGGGGGGCCTTGGGTGGTTGTGCCGACATCACAGCTTTGCCTCTTCTGGAAGGAATTTCAAACATCACTTTTTTAGGATTGGGTTGCAGATTGAAATCTTCGGTGGACCCTTGCGATCTTATGCTGGGGGCACCCGGAGATCAATTAGAAATGATCCACAATCATATTCTTGATATGGCAAAACCGATCGCCATGCTTCGCAAACAAAGTTCCGGCGCGTAAAAACAGGTTTAGAAATTCAGCCATGCAACATTTTTGGATCATCGGTGGCGGGAAGTTTGGTCTAAAGGCGGCCAAAAAACTCTGCAAAGCAAATCCGTCAGATCAGATAACGATCGTGGAGCAGGAAAAAGCCGTCTGCGGGCGAATCCGTAAGCTGGGTTATCAGCCGGTTTGCGAGGATGGGCTTCAATATCTCGATCGCCAGTTAATCAGCACGCATGATCCGGATTGGATTATTCCTGCCATCCCTTTGCATGTGGCTTATGAATGGATCAGGATCAAATTGTCGGCAAGGTCCATAATCGAGCGGATCCCCGTAACGCATGAATTAGTTGCCGCATTGCCAAACCCGATAGACGCAGAAACCGGTCATCTTTATTGCAGTATTGCCAATTTCAAATGCCCCGAAAGTTGCCCGGAACCGGATCAAATCTGCACCTATACCCAAAAACCCCGGCCCATGATCCTGCACGAATTTTTGAAATCAATTCAGCTCAAAGACTTAAAGCCCGTTGTAATTCGCAGCCATCAGCTGCTGCCGGGCGTTGGCGGGTATAAGCCCCAGGCACTCTATGAAGCTTTAAAGGAAATTGAAACCGCTCAGAAACCGGTATTATTAAGCACCGCCTGCAGCTGTCACGCTGTTATTCATACCTTAAAACATTCGGCCAAAAGATAAGGTTAATATGGACTAAAGCGAAGAGACTCTTGCGGAGGCGTTATCTGAAGTTTCATAATTCCTCGGCTGAAATAACGTATCATATTCATCAATGACCGCCGCGGCCACGTTAGACCAGCCGAATTTAAGAACCGATGCGCGAATCATATCGGCGGACAATTTCCTGGCGCCGGATCCGCTGATAAATATTTCGATCGCCTGAGCCAGTGAGCGCGGATCGGCATGGGGGACAATTTGGCCGGTTTCGCCTTGCCGCAGAATACTGCGCATCGCACCTACTTCGGTGGCCACCACCGGTGTCCCGCAGGCCAAGGATTCGAGCCCCACCAATCCAAAGCTTTCATAGTATGACGGCATGACCAGAACATCCGCAGCGCTGTAATACGGCGGCAAGTGTTTTTGCTCTATGCGCCCGACAAAGGTCACTGTATTTTGAAGGCCTAACTTCCGCGCCAGCTTCTGTAGATTCTGATACTCAGGGGTATCGGGCCCATCACCGCCAATGATGACCAGCCGCAGCCGCCGCTGGTAACGCAGATGGGTCATCGCCTCAAGCAGCCTATCCATGCCCTTTATCGGATCGAATCTGCCGACGAACAATATGATGGATTCATTCTCACCAAAGCCTAAACGCTGCCTTGCCGCCGCCCGATCCATGGGCCGGAATAGTTCCAGATTAACACCGCAGGGGACGATACCGATTTTTTCGGCCGGTGCGTTATAGTAGGTCAGCAGATTATTTTTTTCCCTGACCGTAGGCGCCAGAATCCGCTGACAGGTTTTGGACAGTTTCTTTTCAGTGGCAATGCGAAGATCGGGTTCTTCGCCGGCCACACCGGCAATATTTTTGACGGTCCCCAGCGTATGAAACATGACAATATGGGGCAGGTTCCAACGATCCTGTACCCAGCTGCCCAGACGCCCGGACAACCAGTAATGACTGTGAACCAAATCGTAGTTCAGGTTTTCCTGCGTTTTGAATTGCTGTAGGGCGCGGAAGAAATCCGCGAGGTAATAATAAAGTTTCAATTTTTGAACATAACCATTGTTTCCGGCACTTAAATGAATTAAACGCACGTTTTCATCCAAATCAATGATCTGGTTGTGTTTGCTGCCGTTCAGCCGGGTGTAAATATCAATATGATGGCCGCGGGCGCCCAATTGCCTGGAAAGTTCGCGGATATAAACACTCATACCGCCTGTATCTTTAGTTCCCAATTCACCGATCGGGCTGGAATGGATGCTGAACATCGCAATCTGCAATTGATCTGGTTTCAAAGCTGTCTCCCCCGTTTTTGGCTTACCTGAATTTCAACATTTCGAAATTCGATTCTGCGTTACCGAAGTTCGACCCGACATCTAAATAGCTGGATCGGTTTGCCACCCAAACGCTTTTTATAAACCTCGGTGCCTTTAAGAAAGTCGTATTTAATTTTGCCTCGTTCAATACTATCCCGTATCGTAAACACCTTTCCGAGCAACCCGATGCTCAGCGAACGATATCGGTCGTCATAACCATTATTGTAGAGATATACGGTCGAATTATAGTCAAAACAAATTACAGCGGCAGCCGGGGCATCATCGAGATCGAGAAAAAAAAGCTTTAAGATCCGCGCTTCTGCCAAGGCCGCAGCCAGGGAACGAAAAAATGAAGCCATTTGATCGGTCATAAATTTTGACTTGTCGGATCGATTTAATTTGAAAAGTTCAAAAAATGTGCCGATC
>JASFIU010000365.1:0-5217 GCA_050122495.1 Desulfobacterales bacterium
CCGCTGCCAGTATGACAATCACAATTTTCGTATCCATGGCTATCAGTTTAAACCCAATAAATAAAAAGGGCAAACCCAATTTGCTGGTTTGCCCTTGTTCACAAATTCCCGAAACGCTCAATTTAGGAAATTCTACATTGACCCCGCAAGGCGGATGCGCACTGTGGCCCGCGCCAATGCGCCTCTGGCTCTGTTAAAATCAATATCTTCCCGGGCGCGATCTTCGGCCAAGCGCTTCTCCGCACGCTCCAGGGCTGCTTTTGCCCGTTCAATATCAATGTCGCTTCTTTTCTCGGCTGATTCAGCCAGTACCGTGACCTTATTTGGCAGTGCTTCGGCAAATCCACCGCTCACAAAAACGTAATGTTCTTTTCCATTCGCATCGCTATACCGGATAATACCGGTTTTAAGGGTAGTTAGAAAAGGCGTGTGGCCGCTGAGAACGCCAAATTCTCCCAATGACCCCGGTGAGGCCACAATCTGGGCCTCTTCGCTGACGACAATCTTTTCGGGAGTCACCACTTCCAGATGAATATTTTCAGCCATAATCGTTCCTTATGATTGGATTTTAGCTAATCCTTTTATCATCACGAAAACACTAAATTTTAAAAGCACGAAATTTTTTATTTTATTTTCGTGTTTTCGTTCTTTCGTGCTTTCGTGGTAGTTTTTTCTTTTTAGGCCTGTCTCGTTCCGATCAGGTCTTTTGTCTATTCGGCTTCGGTCATTTCTTTGGCAGCTGCAATGACCTCCTCAATACCGCCCCGCATATAAAAAGCCTGTTCCGGAATGTCATCGTGCTTACCTTCACAGATCTCTTTAAATGCTCTGACGGTATCTTCGATCTTTACGTAAACACCAGGTTTATTCGTGAACGCTTCAGCAACATGGAAGGGCTGGGAGAGGAACCTTTGAATTTTGCGGGCCCGTGACACAGTGACCTTGTCTTCGTCGGATAGCTCTTCCATTCCCAGAATGGCAATAATGTCTTGAAGCTCTTTATACTTTTGCAGAATCTGCTGCACCTGACGCGCCACCCGATAATGTTCCTCGCCGATATAAGCCGCATCCAGAATCCGCGAGGTTGAATCCAACGGGTCCACTGCGGGGTAAATGCCCAGTTCGACGATTTGGCGCGACAAAACAACGGTTCCGTCCAGATGCGCAAAAGTGGTCGCCGGTGCCGGGTCGGTTAAATCGTCAGCGGGCACATACACACACTGAACGGCGGTAATGGATCCCTTATCCGTGGACGTAATGCGTTCCTGCAACTCACCCAGATCAACGGCCAAGGTCGGTTGGTACCCCACTGCTGAAGGCATCCGCCCCAGCAATGCCGAAACCTCAGAGCCCGCCTGGGTAAAGCGGAAAATATTGTCGATAAAAATCAACACATCCTGACCTTCTTCATCCCTGAAATATTCAGCAGCGGTCAATGCCGAAAGTGCAACGCGCGCCCTGGCGCCGGGAGGCTCGGTCATCTGTCCGTAGATCAATGCGGCTTTAGGCAGAACCCCGGAGTCTTTCATCTCGTGATACAGGTCGTTGCCCTCGCGGGTGCGCTCTCCCACACCGGCGAAAACCGAAATGCCCCCGTGCTGCATGGCAATATTATGCACCATTTCCATCATGATAACGGTTTTGCCGACACCGGCGCCGCCGAACATGCCCATTTTACCGCCCCGCGGGAAGGGCACCAGCAGGTCGATAACCTTGACCCCGGTCTCCAAAACCCTTACGGTCGTGTCCTGCTCGGTAAATTTGGGGGCCTCGCGGTGGATGGGAAGCATTTTTTCCTGGCTCACGGGCCCCAACCCATCAACAGGTCGACCCACCACATTGAGAACCCGGCCCAGACCGGCTTCACCCACCGGCATCATGATCGGTTTGGCGGTATCCTTAACCGGCATGCCCCGGACCAACCCGTCGGTGACGTCCATGGCTATGGTCCGCACCACATTATCGCCCAGGTGCTGGGCGACCTCCACCACAAGATTATCGGCTTCATCATCAATGGCGGGATTGGTGATGGTCAATGCCGAATAAATCGTCGGCAGCTTTCCCTGCTCAAACTCCACGTCAACAACAGGTCCCATTACCTGCAAAATTTTACCAATATTCTCTCCCATCGAAAACCTCCGTCATGTCTTAGTTATCTGTTATTCGTTATTAGTTATTCGTTATGGAGTGATGTGCATGCTGCTCAAATGCAACTGATAACAATTAACAAATAACTATTAACCATATATTTTCTAACCTTTAAGCGCTTCAGCACCACCGACAATATCCATTAACTCTGCTGTAATGGCTGCCTGCCGGGCTTTGTTATATACCAGTGTGAGATTTTCAATCATATCTCTGCACGCCTTGGTAGCATTGTCCATCGCCATCATGCGCGCGGCATGCTCGCTGGTCGATGTTTCCAGCAGAGCGCTGTAAATCTGAGCATAAACATTTCTGGGCAGCATATCCCCCAGCAGTGCATCGGTTGAAGGCTCGCAAATATGCTCCGGCATATAGGCACCGGTTTCTTCGGTTTGCTCGGCCTCGCCGGTTTCAATCGGTGGAATCGGGAGCAACTGCTGTAACACCGGCAACTGCCTGGACATGCTTACAAATTCGGCGTACACGATATAAACTTCATCATAGGTGCCATTTAAAAAGGCATCGATCAGATTTCTGCCGATATCTGCGGCGATACTGAATCCAAATTTTGCGCCGACGACCCCTATATGTTCGCTGTCGATCTGCAGACTTTCCTTGCGGCACCAGTCACGGCCTTTTTTTCCTAAATTGGTAAATGAAAAGTCAAGGTCGGCTCCGGCTTTTTCCTTCATAAAGGCTTGGGCCTTTTCGATTAAATTCATATTAAATCCACCACACAGCCCCCGGTCGGAAGTGCACAGAACCACGTGTACATTTTTGACTTCCTCTTTGGGCACGAGCAGGGGATTGGCTTCCTCCCCGGCTCTTTCGGACAGACTGCCCAGCACCTCGGAGAACTTGTTGGCATAGGGACGAAAAGCTTCCATGCTGGACTGCGCCCCTCGCAGCCTGGAGGCGGCCACCATGTTCATGGCTTTGGTAATCTGTTGGGTCTTTTTTACCGCATTTATTTTTAACAGGATAT
This sequence comes from Desulfobacterales bacterium, assembly GCA_050122495.1. GTDB lineage: Bacteria > Desulfobacterota > Desulfobacteria > Desulfobacterales > JAHEIW01 > JAHEIW01. Next base: position 3,131 of record JASFIU010000365.1, read on the forward strand.
CTTTTAAAGTCGCCATACCGTTCAGCCTATCTTATGAATGTTACGGGTTGCGGGTATCGTGTTGCGGGTTAAATGGAGCCATTGCCTCAACCGCGCAACGCGAAACGCGTAACACGCAACCGCAGTTATTTTATCGTGTCCTTAAACTCCTCTTCGTATGCTGCCAATGCCTCACTCATCTGCTTGTCGAGATCGTCCGAAATTTCCTGTTTTTCGGCAAGTTCGGTAAAGATAGCCGGAAAGCGATCTTCAATAAACGGATAGAGACCGGCCTCATATTTGGCCAAAACATCAATGGTGTAATTATCGAGAAAACCCTTTGTGCCGGCGTAAAGAATCGTCACCTGTTTTTCCATCGACAGGGGTTCATACTGGGGTTGCTTTAATATTTCAACCAGCCGGGCACCGCGGGTCAGCTGCTGTTGAGTGGCTTTATCCAGGTCGCTGCCGAAGGCCGCAAATGCTTCGAGCTCACGATACTGCGCCAGGTCCAGCCGCAGGGTACCGGCGACCTGCTTCATGGCTTTCACCTGGGCAGATCCACCGACCCGGGATACGGAAAGCCCGACATTAATCGCCGGTCGGACCCCGGCGAAAAACAGGGCCGGTTCCAGATATATCTGTCCGTCGGTAATCGAAATAACGTTGGTCGGAATGTAGGCGGAAACGTCACCGGCCTGGGTTTCGATGATGGGAAGGGCGGTTAAAGAACCGGCGCCCAGCTCGTCATTTAGCTTAGCCGCCCGCTCAAGCAAACGGGAGTGATTGTAGAAAATATCGCCCGGATAGGCTTCCCGGCCGGGAGGACGCCGCAGAAGCAAAGACACCTGACGGTAGGCGGCCGCCTGTTTGGAAAGGTCATCGTAAATAATCAGGGCATGTTGCTTGTTGTCGCGAAAATACTCTCCCATGGCACAACCCGCATAAGGCGCGATGTATTGCAGTGTGGCCGGGTCACTGGCACAGGCGGATACGATGGTGGTATATTCCATAGCGCCGTGTTTTTCAAGCACGGCATGGACCTGGGCTACCGTGGATTTTTTCTGCCCGCAGGCCACATAAATGCAAAAAACATCTGTATTCTTTTGGGCCAGGATCGCATCGATGGCACAGGCGGTTTTGCCGATCTGGCGGTCGCCAATGATGAGTTCGCGCTGCCCCCGTCCGACCGGTGTCATGGCATCAACCGCTTTGAGGCCGGTGTAGCAGGGTTCATGGACGCTTTTTCGGGCGATAACACCCGGTGCAACCATCTCAACCCGACTATACTCTTTGGCATCAATCGGCCCTTTGCCGTCCAGCGGCTCCCCGACTGCCGATACAACCCGGCCGAGAACGGCTTCGCCAACAGGTACCTGGGCAATCCGACCGGTGCGTTTGACGGTGTCGCCCTCTTTGATGTGGATGTCTTCACCCATAATGGCCACACCCACATTGTCCTCTTCGAGATTGAGCACCAGACCCAGAGTGTTGCCCGGAAATTCCACCAGCTCAAGCGCCATGGCGCTTTCAAGCCCGTAAATCCTGGCGATGCCATCACCCACCGATAAGACCACACCGGTTTCACTGAGCTCAACTTTCTTATCATAATCGGTAATCTGCTCTTTGATAATCTGACTAATTTCTTCGGCTTTTAATTCCATTAGGCTCCCTCACCCCTTTTTAAAGATTCTCTCATGTTAATTAATTGTGTTTTAATACTGCCATCCCAGACAAGATCGCCGATCTTGGTGATGATGCCACCAATCAGCTCGGGATCCTGCTCGACCTCCAGTATAATGTCTTTATTTGTTTTTTTGGATAATGCCATCCGAATCTTGTCGACGGTTTCAGCTGAAAGATCAATCGCCGATACCAGGCTGGCTCGGGCGATACCTTTGAGTTCATCGGCAAGCTTTTGATAATAGTCATTAATACTGCCGATAAATCCAATTCGTCCTTTGTCAAAAATCAATAGAAGGAACGACTTCATTGTCCGGGAGAGACCCAGCTTATCGATGACGGTCAGCAAAACATTTCGCCGGCCCGTGGTCTCATAGAGCGGATTTGTGATCGCCTCGTTCAACGACGCCTCTCGCTCCAGTAAA
>JASFIU010000366.1:0-5209 GCA_050122495.1 Desulfobacterales bacterium
CCTGTTTTTTAAACAAAACGGTTTCAATGTCTTTACCGAGTCGTTCAATCAATTTTGAAAAAACATCATTGATGGTGGTTTGATCTTCCAAATCCAGGGTTAACTCTTTGACACCGATTTTATCTTTTAACAACGATAAGAAAGAAATTTTAACCGCAATCATATTGAATCATCTCCACTAGTACTCAAAATCCAGGTATTCGATATCTGGATTAAAATAGGTGCTCACGTACTTTTTGTAAACCCGAAATGGAATATTGAAAATGAGAAAAAATAGGCTCCACATCGGTCACCTTTCAACATGTTATCATTCCAATTTCATTCTAATGCAGGAAGATGATTTGAAAGCCCAACTGGGTGTTGAAGTTGACTGGCATATTTTTGGCACCGGACCGGAGATGGTCGCCGCCTTTAAGAATAACGAATTGGAAGGGGGGGTCGGAACCCCCTGTTTGTCCGTTTTTGCTGCGACCCTGTTGGAATCCCGTCTGATTATACGCGCCGAGAATTTATGGGATAATAATCCAAGTTACGGCATTTTTTTTTATGAAGATTTAATTGAAAATAATCCCGATTTCGTGCTGGAATTTTTAGCCCTCCACAAAAAGTCCGCTACCCTGCTCCGCAATTCTCCGGATATGGCGGCGAAGTTGATTGCCGACACGATTGAAATGACCACCGAGGAATATGTAAAGGAAGTCCTAAAAATTTCGCCGAAGTATTGCATTGCGCTTTCTGAGGGATATGTTCAATCAACGATGGAATTTGTTGGGGCTTTGCACAGATTGGGGTATATTAAACGTACGCTCAGGGTCGATGAGATTTTTGAATTCCGGTTTGTCGAGAAGGTTCATCCCGAACACCATCATTATGTATAAGACATTTCTTAAGACGTTTAATGGCTTCGGCACCATCCATATTCCATCCGATAAACGTCAGGCGGGTTTCAGGGGTGCCGGTCCAGGATGTGAACCCGCTCTTGCCGCCTACAAAATTGATAAATGCGGTATGATCTTCAAAGCGGACCGACCCCTTTATACGAAACAGCTCCCAGGGTAAATCTTCAAGGAACCGTTTGAAGCAGGCTTCATCTATCAGGCCAGAATCCTGAAAAGAAAAGGCTGTGAAGTTATCGGCTGCACCGGATGTCACGTGCGCTTCCGGTTTTTGCCCACGACTGTTATCGTGGTGGTGTTCCCTCCCATGTGAAGGCGGCTCCGATAAATTGATGTCTGCAAAATCGATCAGCTTCAATTCCGAGTCTTTGTCAGACGGATCGGCCCAGATGGTGTCGGGATCGACTCTGCAAAATAGGGTGGGGATGACTCGGGTTTGCGGCCAATCAGCGTGTAGCTCTTCTAAAAACCGGCGAATTTCATCTTGATCGAATAAATCGATTTTATTCAAAAAAATCAAATCGGCGAAACGAAGCTGATTTTTAAAAACGGTGCCAAAGGCTTCACGCGCCTTCCAGCACTCGGCGTCCAGTACGGTGACGATCTTTTCGAGCGCCATATGCGGCTGTATGTCCGGCGCTTGCATCAAAGCGGCTATGGTTTCCGGATCCGCAATTCCAGAAGCTTCGATCAGGATGCGGCGCGGACGGAAACGCTCCCTGATTTGCATCAGGGTATGTTTTAGATCAATCTGAAGCGTGCAGCAAATACATCCACTGGTAAGTTCGACCACATCAGATCCGGAATCTTTAAGCAGCGCACCGTCGATGCCCACATCTCCGAACTCATTGACCACCACGACGGTTTCGGCCAAATTGTTCTCCCAGGCAAGCATCCGCTTTAAAAGCGTCGTTTTGCCGGATCCTAAAAATCCGGTCAAAAGCACAACTTCACTTTTTTGGCCTCTGCCGGAAGAAAAATTTCGATTCATTATTTTTCGATACCTACCCTGGCTTCCACTCCATTTTGAAAATAGTGCTTTACCGCGTTCATCCGGGTAACCAGGTCGGCGCGCTCTATAATTTTTGCAGCTGCGTCGCGCCCGGTAATGACCAGCTCTATATTTTTTGATTTTGTATTGATGATATCAAGAAGGTCCTGCTCTGAAATAAGTTTGTACTTCACTGCTATATTGGCCTCATCCAGTACGACCACATCATATTTGTCTGAAGAAATAATTTCTTTTACCCTGGCGACTCCCTTTTGGGCGGCATCAATATCCCCCGATGAGGGACTGCCCCCGATAAAACCGCCCAATCCGAATTGTTCTACGGTAATAAGGTCTGAAAACCTTTTAAGTGCTTTGATTTCACTATATTCGTCAGACTTGATGAATTGGGCAAAGAAAACCCGGAATCCGGCGCCCGCCGCCCGAATTGACAGCCCCAAAGCGGCGGTTGTCTTCCCCTTGCCATCCCCTGTATAAACATGAACTTTTCCTTGCATTGCCTTGCCTCGCTATTTCTCACTGCTACCGACTTGCAGCAGTGCGATCCTTTGATGATAGTCGTTCGAACTTGATTTGAAGATACCCGAAGCCGTCGGAAGGTGTCAAGCTGAACACCCCGTTTACCACCGGGAGCCTTAGTATCTGATCCCAGTTATTTTGCCGGGAAGGCTCAGGGATTAACGGTTGACAGGTGGATCAATCCTATATATGCATTTTGCGAGAGTTAGAAAGGAGGTCGGCCCTATTTATTATACCCAAAAACGGTCCGGTTTAATCGAAGACAAAGGCCTCGGCCTGATTCACATTTATTATGGCAAGGGCGTCGGTAAAACCACCCGGGCAATTGGTCTGGCCGTGAGGGCGGCAGGCAACGATCGCCAGGTGGATTTCGTTCAGTTTATGAAATCCGGGACTTCATCAGAGGTGGCCATTTTTGAGAAAATCCCGAATATTCACTACTGGTGTCCGGGAAAACATCCTTTTGTGATGTCCCACGGACCGGAAAAGGCGCACTATGAGCATGCGGCCAGGGCCCTGCAGCTTGCCATTGAGGCGATTGATAGAGGCACCCATCTGGTCGTATGCGATGAGATTCTTAGCACGGTTATTTTCGATCTTCTAAAAAAGGAAGCGGTCCTGGACCTCATGGCGAGATGCCGAGGTAAAGTTGAACTGGTGATGACCGGTATTGATGCACCCGGGGAGTTTGTCAACCGGGCTGATTATGTTACCGAATTCGTCCAGATAAAGCACCCATACTACAGGGGTGCACGCGCACGCAAAGGAATCGAATATTAGTGTTGCGTCCCCACATGTAATTTACAAAACATGGATTGATTCTATCTTTCTTCCATTTTGAAAAACAAAGTCGATTAAATCCCAAACGACAAATCTCAAATCACAAATAAATCTCAAATTCCAATCAATCAAATTTCAAACATATTTGATTCATTGAAAATTTGAATTTGGATATTATTTTTGATTGAGAATTTCTTCGGGGACCAATCCTTTAAGATGGGGAAAGTCATCGGTCATGTGCGGTAACTGCATGGCCTCCATAAACTCCTTTTGGAAGTCGGGCTCGATGGTGAGTTCGATATATTCCACATTTCGGGATACCCAGTTGGCTTCTTTGCGTTTTTCGCGGTTCAAAAGCGCCGCGCGACATCCGTCTCCGGCGGCATTGCCCACCGATACAATCTTTTCAATTTCACAATCCGGGAAGAGACCCATAATCAGGGCTTTTTCACGGTCGACATGGGTCCCGAATGCGCCGGCAATTTTGACTTTGTCCAATTTATCCACCTGCATGCGTCGGATCATCAGCTTGCAGCCGGCGTAGAGGGCGCCTTTGGCAAGCTGAATCTGGCGCACATCCTTCTGGGTAATCACAATGTCTTTGTCGATGCTGGTCTCTTCCGCCCAGGCCAAAACGAATTCGGCAAATTTTGTATCCGGGTTTTTGCGGAAGCGGTTGGATTTCTGCCCCTTTTTATTGAATACGCCGCTTTTGGTGATAACGCCGGCTTTGTATAACTCGGCCAAAACATCCAGGATTCCGGAGCCGCAGATTCCTTTGGCCTTCATTTCCTTGGGCTCGGAATATTTGCGCCAGGCATCCCGGCCAATGACCTTGTAATCCACTTCGTGCGTTTCCGGATCGATGCGGATGCGCTCAATCGCACCCGGCGCTGCCCGCATGCCAAAGGCCAGCTGGGCACCTTCAAAGGCCGGACCGGTTGCGCAGGAAGAAGATATCAATTTATCCTTGTTGCCCAGCACCAGTTCGCCGTTGGTTCCGATGTCGATAATGAGCTGGACTTCCTCCTTTTTGTAAGGCTCTTCTGCAATCAGCACGCCGACGTTATCGGCACCCACGAATCCGGCTTCATTGGGCAGTATAAAAACATAGGCTGACGGGTTGATATTGAGGCCTAAATCCCGGGCCTTGACCTCCAGGCTGTGATGGATCACGGGGGGGAAAGGCGCCAGCGCCACATGTTCCGGGTCGAGCTGTAAAAGGATGTGATGCATGGCCGTATTGCATCCAATCGTAATATCTTCGATATCATCCCGGGAAAGCCGCAGATAGGTCTTTCCTTCCTGGGGGACCTCCACCCATTCTGCCGGACTTTTGTCGCCTTTTTTCTTTTTTACCTTTTTTTTGGGCGGGTGGGTCGATCCAATTGCCTGGTCGATGAGCTGGTTGAGCCCTTCGATGATATCCTTGCTCATCTTTTCAAGCCCGTCGGGATTCATCATATGGTAGGTGATGCGGCTCATCACATCTTCACCGTACTTGCACTGCGGGTTCATCATCGAGACCGTTTCGATGACCTCCATGGTCGAGAGATCGCAAAAATAGGCCGCCACGGTGGTGGTGCCGATATCCACCGCCAGGCCGTAACTGGCTTCGGACTTGCCCGGCCGCACGCGGATGATTTCTTGATCCATCCAGACGCTGACGGTGACCTTCCAATCGCCTTGGCGCAGGGCCGAAGGTAGTTTACGCAGGGCTTGTAGATCAATTTTCAGGTTCTCAAGATCGTACTTTTCTTTAAGCTTTCTACAAATGCGTTCAAAATCTCCGGTGGGGTCTTCAAATGCCGGTTTGTCCACCGCAAGCGTGTACAATTTCACAGCCGGATTATGTTCAATCTGAATGTCACGGGCTGCCTTGCTGACAATCTGTTTGCCGGCACGGGATTCCTCGGGCACAAAAACGAGGAGGTCGCCTTCAATCCGGGTGACGCACCCCAGACGGTAGCCCGCCTCTTTGTCGGCGGCATTGATAAACTTTTGC
>JASFIU010000367.1:0-5196 GCA_050122495.1 Desulfobacterales bacterium
ATCGGTCATCACAACAGCCTTTCCGCCCCCATAATTCAGCCCGGCCGCCGCATATTTATAGGTCATCCCCCGTGAAAGGCGCAGTGCATCCTCGATGGCATCCTGTTCCGATTCGTAATTCCACACACGGGTACCGCCCATTGCACATCCTAAAACGGTACTATGGATAGCAATAACTGCCATTAAATCCGCCTTTTCATCCTGGCATAGAAAAATATTTTCGTGCCCGTATGTCCTCATATATTTCAAAATGTCCATTGAGCTCATACCATTCCCCTTTTCATGAAATTTTTTAGCCAATTATAACCTTTCCTCTATGACCCTCCCCCGGAAGTCTATGACCCGATCTCAACAAGATCGTTGCGCCTTTCCCTTTTACATGAATCCTTCGAAAGGTTTACGCACTAAGGCTGAAAAAACATGATTAATCATGGTCGTAAAATCGAAAACAGGCAGATTAACAGCCTCTTGCACGGCGGCAGCATAAGGTGGCAAATCACTGCATTCGAGTAAAACGGCCTTGATTTTATCATCTTTCCTCACGAGCTCTTTAACGACTTGTACAACTTCCTTCTGTACTTCTACAAAATTTAATTCCCCCTTTTCAGCAAGAATGGCGTCATAAAAATTCTTTTGATCTTGCATGCCTGCCACTTTAACAAGCATACCTTCATCAACGCCTGCTGCCTGCAGATGCTTTTCCGTAAAACCCCGGCTATCTGCCGTTATGATGCCCACTTTGCCTCCGGGACCAAGCATTTGAGAAATAAAAGGGATCTGCAATAGGCTGGACATAAAAACCGGGACAGGAAATTCTTTACAAAGCTGCTCTTGGAAAAGAATCATAAATCCGCAATCCCCCGTAATTGCTTTGACACCCTCCTGCACCAATTCCCATCCCGCCAGGATAAAAGGCTCCAACAATGACGGGTCTTGTTCATTTATTATCCTTTCTATAGAGGCGCCTTTGACCACCTTGTATCGAACCGGAAAGGAATACGTCGTCGCATTCCCCACATCACCCGGCGGGAAAGGGATATAGGTATCCAGAAGCAAGATACCGATAGCCTCCCCATAACTGACCTGATCTTTATTCGCGTAGTAAAGCATAACCATTCTCCTTTAAAAAACTCTCTGAATTACACGCTGTTCCAAAGTTTTGATTACTTCTTTAGACTTAGTTGCATTCGGCAAAAACGGCATTTGCTGTGACATCGATCATATATACTAAAAAAATCAGCCCAAGAAGTTCATCTTTAGGATATACTGTTATCTTGCAAAACGAATCATTACAGAATAAAGATAAATTCCCTCTCTTTTCTATCCATGATGAGGTTATTTTTTCATTCAAATTATTAAGAAATGCATGTTTTATCAATAAGATAACGGTAACAAAAAAACCATACTCCGACTAATTCGAAATGTCAATCTGGCCTGTCCGATCACCCGGCAGGCCTCCCTTTGGGATATCCCCAATTTCCGCTGTAAATGCTCTATACACTTACGCTCTATTGCTTCCCGTAGCTTTTTGGGTTGTTTACCGTATTCTGCTTTTCCCCCTTTTGGGGGAAGCGCGTTATGGATATATCGCCTAGCATTGCGGAAATACCTAATTGAATTTGCCGACATCGAAGGCAGGAATCCAAAAAAGCCCCGTTTAGCTCGCTATCGACTAGAATGTGTCCAATCTTTGCCAATTGGAGAGAAGGGATGAAAGATTTCCCGCATTTTTCACATACAGCAAGCTCTACTTCTCTTATCTTTTCTTTTGAAAGTATTTGGAAAAATATTTTGACTCCGAACTCATGTCTTAACTCTGCGGCCTTTTCAGGACAAACATATACACATGAACCACAACAGATGCATTGATAATGGGAATATGTGAAAATTCGAAATCCCTCTTTGTCTTTGGATTCCAATGTTCCCGTGGGGCAGTTTTCTTCGCATGCTGCACAGCCCGTACACCGTTCTTTTTTCAAACGGGTTTTGCAAAAAAGAAAAGCCGTAAAGATCATCATAATCTCTGCGGAAAGTATGTGGAGGATCAGCATGTGATCACTAAAAAAAGATATGGATTCCAACGTCCCGTGGGTCAGAAAGTATCCGGAGATAAAAGGAAGAGCGGTAATGCTGATAATGACAAAGTCCCTTCCGGAAGAATTGCTGCGTATAGGCTGCCATATAAACCGGCGGATTAAAAAATATGCACAAAGACTGAGCAGAAGAAGCGTCATCCAATCTGCCCAAACATCCGGAATCGGAGTCCAATACCACTGTAACCGGGACTCTTCCCACAAGAAAATATGACCGGAATACCAGATGGGGATAATCAGCAGGCAAGCGTGGAAGATGTAACGCAGGACAGCATAAAAAGGTCTTTTAATCGCTCCTTTGTGAAAGGGTAAAAAAAATCGACCAAACGTTAAAGACAGATGCCCCCATTTCAACCTATTGTAAAGGCGTATGTGACTCCTTACGACCCCGATTAAAAACAAGACGCCTCTTATTAGAACTCCGCATAGAAAGATAATAAATGCGATCCATAAAAAAAGTCCTTCTGCATAGTATGCGATCCATCCCCAAATATTTTCCACGAAAGAAACAAAATGCAAGTTTAGTTCTTTGCCTCCTTCTAATTTTTAATGCTTGATCCCAGTTCCGGATTCAAAAATCTTCAAGAATCAGTCACATGTCTTCTAATGTGACCTCATATAGGATATCTGCAAGTGATTGAGAATTTAGTTTGCAATCTTGTAATGAGCAATGATTGATAGTCTCAAAAGCATCAAGGCATTTGGATATACTTCACCGGTTCCGCTGCACTCCAACGGAGATTAATATCAGTGCTTTGTAAAGTCAATGCAATAACAGCCATGCCTTTTAGACCAGCCTCTGTTGCTCCGTTAAATCGCTCGCGACCAAAATATAGTAGTCCAACATAAATCCATCCCTCTCGGTTGATTTCACCTATTCATCCCCAAAATTAATACCTGTTGCATTTCATAAACGTTGTCATACACAAATCACTGGATTTCTCATCTGACACACCCTAACCTTTTCCATTGACTTTGGCCAGGGTAGATGCCAGATACCCCTATGGCCGATTCCTCTTCAAGAACCAATTGGAAGATCCTCATCGCCCTCAGCCTGGTGCACTTCTGTGGTGATTTTTACAGCTCTTTCATCAGCCCCCTTTTCCCAGTGTTTATGGACAAGATGGGATTGAGCCTGGCCCAGGTAGGTTTAATCGCGGGCATTTCCCGCTTTTTAATGTTCATCGTACAGCCCATGTCAGGTTATTGGGCCGACCGCCAGCCCTCGCGCAGTTTTATTCTGATTGGATTACTCATGCCCATTCTATTCATTCCTTTGGCGGGAATGACATCCGGCTTCTACGGGTTGTTGTTCTGTATTGTAATTGGCTCTACTGGGTCTTCCCTGTTTCATCCACCAATCGCAGGTATGGTGCCTCTATTCGCAGGTCGCAAGCTCGGGCTGACTATGTCCATCTATAACACCGCCGGCACCCTGGCCTTCGGGATCGGGCCCATCTTCATCACCTGGTATGTGGACCGGCTCGGTCTCAGGGCAATGCCGGCCAGCATGGCCATCGGTCTTTTGATTTGGATATATTTCTATTGGGTCATTCCCAAACCCCAAGGGGACGGCATGGCCCGATACGGCTTTTTAGAGTCACTTAGGCAAACCCTGGGCAATGTTTGGCAACCGATCCTGTTGATCTGGATCGTGATGGTTATGCGGGCGCTGGTGGGTCAGTCCTTGAGGACCTTTATGCCGGTGCTCTGGGTGCAGAAAGGACACACCCTTGTCTCAGCCGGTGTCCTCTTTTCCATCTTTACCATTTCTGGAACTGTAGCCGGCATTCTCTGCGGCCATCTTTCAGACCGGATGGGATACAAACGTCTATTATGGATTATCCACGGTCTCATGACCCCTTTACTGCTCGTATTTTTATTGGCGCCTGGCAAATGGATTTATCCAGCTACGATATTAGCCGGTGCCTTTAATATGGCTGCCCTCCCCCTCGGCGTGGTCATGGCTCAGAAAATTGCTCCCAAGGGCCGCTCCATGGTGGCAAGCCTGATGATGGGACTGGCCTTTGGAACCGGCGGAATTATTGCCCCTCTCGTCGGCAAACTGGGCGATATCTTTACGATCCAGAGCGTGCTCTTGGTACTGGTCTGCGTTCCGGTGCTTTCCCTGATTCCGATTTATTTTATACCGGAAGTAGGTAATCACATTGATGACAATCTCGATAGGAATGTGTAAAATTTGGATGCCGAAATAAACAATCATCCAGGTATCTTTAAAAAATATAAGAATCAAAAACCCGTTATGTATTGATAAACACTTTTAAATGTGAAAAGAGTTTCATAATTAAAATCCAGTCAATATACTTTTCGCTGAATATCATTAATATCACGGCGGCTTTTATCCACCTGTTGTTTTCAATTGAAAGGAGTTGACGTATGAGCGCATCGGAAATCGGAAAGCCGGGATTCCGGTATAAGACTGATTTTGACCGGCCGGATGCAGATCTGGTTGAATCTTATCGCGAGCTGATGAATAAAACGGGCTGTCTGACTGGTAATGTCGGCGACTGCATCGGAAGGGCTGCGGCCGTAAACGCCAGAGTTAAAAATCTGGCGGCGGGCATGAAAGTTGTCGGACCGGCCTTTACCGTTCGGGTTCCGCCCACAGACAATCTCATGATTCATAAAGCACTGACCCTGATCCAACCAGGAGATGTTTTGGTAATCGATGGCGGTGGCAACCATTCCTGGGCTCTGTTGGGATGGCTGATGGTCAGCACGGCCATAAAACTCGGAATTGCCGGCATCGTTGCCGATGGTTGTGTCAGGGATGCCCAGGAGATCAGGGCGTCCGGATTTCCACTCTTTTGTGCCGGTCTCTCCCCCAACGGGCCTTTTAAAGAAGGACCCGGTGAAATTAATTATCCGATCAGCTGCGGCGGGCAGATCGTTCGGCCGGGAGACATGATCATCGGCGATGACGACGGGGTGGTCGTACTCCAAAAAGAGCTAGCGGCAGCGACCATTGACAAGGTTTACCAGGTGATTCAAAGAGAGGAAAACCGATTGAAAGAGATTGCCGACGGCCAGGTAATCCGGCCCGGTATCGATGAGATGCTGGAAAAAAAAGGGATAACCCCTT
>JASFIU010000368.1:0-5190 GCA_050122495.1 Desulfobacterales bacterium
AATATATTCGCCCTTTTGAATACCGCTTTCATACTCGTAAGCCTGCCGGGCAACTTTTCTCTGGATAAAACCGGTGGCAACCGCGTGGACCATCCCACCGACCTCCTGAATCTGTGTCATTTCATCCAGAATCTTTTCCTCCATCTGTTTGGTCAGCGTCTCGATAAAATAAGAGCCTGCCAGCGGATCGACCGTATCGCGCAGACCGACCTCATCCATAATGATCTCAAGGGTGCGCAAAGATAAAAGGGCTGCTCTTTCCGTCGGAATCGTATAGGCTTCATCAAAGGAGCACAAAGCGGTTGTTTGTGCGCCGCTGAGCGCTGCGCCAAGGGCGTAAAAAGCGCCCCGCATGATATTGTTTTCCGGTTGATCTTTGGTCAGGCCGCTGCCGCCCCCGCCGAAAAGGCCTCTCAAAAACAGCTTCTTCTTTTCGCGGACCCCGTATTCTTCCCTCAACAGTTTAGCCCAGAGTTTGCGTGCTGCCCGGAATTTGGCGATCTGTTCCCACAGATTGCCGAAAACGTTCAAATTAAACGAGAACCGCCCGACGAAATCTTCGACATTCATTCCTCTGGCTTTGACATTGTCGATATAAGCTCTGGCAATCTCAAAGGCACAGGCGATTTCCTGGGCCGGGTTAGCACCGGATTCGCGGATATGATAGCCGCAAATGCTCACCGGATTGCAGCGCGGAAGTTCCTTGACCGAATATTCGATGCTGTCTCCCACCAGGCGCACTGCAGGCTCGACCGGAAATATCCAGGCGCCGCGGCCGATCATTTCTTTGAGGATGTCGTTTTGAGGTGTCGCGCTGATTTTTTCCCTGGGGTAGCCGAATTTTTCGGCCGTTGCCTGATACATGGCCAGCATAATGGAAGCAACCGCATTGATCGTTAAGCCGGATCCAATGCGATCCAGCGGTATGCCTTCAAAGGCGATTTCAAAATCACGCAGCGAATCGATGGCCATGCCCACCCGGCCAACCTCACCCAGGGCTTTGGGATCATCCGAATCGTATCCCATCTGGGTCGGTAAATCGAAGGCGACATTCAAGCCGGTTTGCCCATGGGAGATCATCAATTTAAAGCGTTGATTGGTCTCCTGCGGCGTGCCGAAACCGGTATACTGACGGGTTGTCCAGGCCCGCGAGCGGTAGCCCTGCGGGTGCAGGCTGCGCGTGAACGGATACTCTCCGGGATCGCCCAGATCAGTTCCATACTCAAAACCAACCGCATCAAGATCTTCGGGGGTATAAACCGGTTTAACTTTGATGCCGGATTGGTATATGACCTCTTTGATCGCATCTTTTTCATCTTTAATGTATTTTGCGACTCCCATAATAGCTCCTTGAAAGTGCCTAAAGTGAACTAAAATGAGCTAAAGTGCCTAAAGTTTTGGTGTCGCTGCGCTCAATCTTTTTATATTTAAATGACAGAATGCCTTAACTTTAGTCACTTTAGTTCACTTCTCACTTTAGCTCACTTTATTTTAAGTAACGACTTCGCTAATCCCGGCCACAATTTCATCAAACGGCGTTCCGCCGGGGAAAACACCGTCAATGCCCAGCTGGTTTAACCTGGGTATATCCTGTTTGGGAATAACGCCGCCGACGACCACTGGAATCTCGCCCAGCCCTTCGTTTTTCATGATTTTTAAAAGATTCTGGCAGATAGGAAGATGTGCACCGGACATGATGCTCAAGCCGACCACATCCACGGCCTCCTGCACGGCAGTTCTGACAATCTGTTCTACGGTTTGGTGGAGCCCGGAGTAGATGACTTCCATCCCGGCATCTCTTAATGCCAGGGCGATAACCTTCGCCCCCCGATCGTGTCCGTCCAGTCCGGGTTTGCCGATCAGTATTTTTATTTTCTTTGCGGTCATATCGAATTTCCTTCTATTGTCCTTTTCTCTGGTCCGGCCGCTGTTTGTCAAATTCCTTTAATACGATTTCCCGCCCTTTTAATATATGCTCCCGTGTCACGCGCTCCGCACCTTCCGCATTGCGCTTGCGAATGGATTGCAGCATTTGGATGTGGTCCTGGTTGCTGGTGCTGGCAAATTTTTCTTCTTTAAGATTCATCTTCCGAAAGCGATATATCTGATCGCGCAAACCATTGATGATGCTAATAAGTTTAGGGCTTTTACTCAAACCATAGAGCAAATCATGAAATTCGGTATTAATTGCGGGCAGATCTTTCATTTTTTTACGATCCAGGGCCTTTTGGAATTCCTTAATTTTCTTTTCCAGGGGCTCCAATTCTTCTTTTTTATGTTTTTGGGCCGCCAGGCGGGCCGCATAGCCTTCCAGTACACTGCGAATACCGAAAGTCTCTTCAATATCGTTGCGATTTAGTCCCAATACGGTGAAGCCGCCTCTGGGCTGCCGCTCGATGAGCCCTTCACGCTCAAGCTTGTGAATTGCCTCACGCACGGGCGTTCTGCTGATACCGAGCGTTTGGGCAATATGGCTTTCTACCAGCCATTCTCCGGCTGTGATATTGTCCTGGATAATCGCTTGTTTGAGACTTTCAAAAACATGTTCTCCCAACGATTTGCGTTCCTGAAATGCCTGCAGCGGTCCAACGTCTAAATCGTTTAATTCAGCCTTTTTTCTCATGGTTGATCCCCTAATTTGCGTGGAAATCAGGTTAAATTACGCCGCGTTCTTTCAATTGGGCAAGCTCATCCTCTGAATAACCCAATTTTTGGCCATATATCTCGCTGTTTTGCTCACCGAATCGCGGTGGAAATGAAAGTTTTCGATCGGATTGTTCCAGAAAGGCGGTCATATTCGGCGGGGGCGCCAGCGTTATTTTTTGGCCGGAAACGGGATCCTGGGAAAACAACAGCCTTTTATCCACCAGCGGATCTTCGATGACTTCGTTTACCGTTTTGATTTTGCTGATTGGAACCGTAATGGAAGTGAATAATTCAATCAGTTCTTCGGAGGAGTGATTTTTTGTGATGGCATTGATGGCCTGATTTAGATTTTCAACATCTTGAATTCTGCCTGCATTTTTCTCATACGCCGGCTTATCCAGGGATTTGAAGATATCCTGGGATACCATCGTCTTCCATTGACGGTCGTTTCCGAGGGCAACATAAACAAATCCATTGCGGGTTTGATAAACAGAGACCGGTGCGAAAAATTCATGGGTGTTGCCTCTGCGGGTTATCGTTTTTCCGAAACTCCCAGCCAGTGTGATCGGTACCGTCAGCCATGATACCGAAGATTCAAACATGGCCATGTTGATGCAGCTGCCCTCACCGGTAACCTGGCGCTTGTAGAGGGCTTTCATCACCAACCCATATGCGTGCTCGCTGGTGCCCATATCCGGGAGGGGAATACCCACAACCTGAGGATCACCGCTGGCCTCTCCGGTCAGCTCCATTAAGCCTGATCGGGCCTGCAATATCGGATCATAGGCCGCCTCATTGCTGTCCGGGCCAAAACCGGTAACGCCCAGCCAGATGATATCCGGTTTTAAAGATTTTAAGCTTTCATAATCGATCCCCAGCTTCTCGTAATTTTTGGGAAGTTGATTGGTGGCAAAAATAGCCACATTTAACTCTTTAATCAACGAATGGAAAATCTTCTGTCCCTCATCATCGGCCAGATTCAGCGTCAACGCTTTTTTGCCGGCATTAATGCACAGAAAATAGGAATTCATGCGTTTTTCATTAAGGACATTTTCACCAATGAATCGATTGGGGTCTCCGTAAACCGGATGTTCCAGTCGGATGATATTCATTCCGTCATGGGCCAGGCGGTAGGTTAAGTAGGGCAACACCGTCGCCTGTTCCAGCGATAAAACGGTAAGGTCCTTAAAAAAATCCATAATCAGCTCCATTGACTTCAAGTTTGGGGGTTAAATTTTGTGAGGTGTTTGTTCCCGAACAGCCGATTCAATTCGGTGCGGATTCAGCAGGTTTTTGTATACGGTATACAATGTACAAATGTCAAGAAATGTTTTGATGCGCCCCTGTTTTTGTGGCATCGCACTTCTCTGTTTGCACAAAAAACAGTTGAGTGTTAAAAATAGAGCACCAGAGAAAAGATCTTTTCATAAAACAACTTTGGTTTGCCATTGATACGCCTTTGCCTGCAAGCAGAGAAAGTTACCTGCCAATGAAAATAATCATCTGTTTTTTTGCGCTGTTTTGTTCGTTTGTGGTATTTCCGACACCAGGTTCGAATAGTTTTGCCGGTGAAGTCAAACAGGACGGTGAAATAACCATTATTACCTCCGGGACGGTTGCCAGGCTTTGTCCGCAACCCGGATGCGGGCCGGATGAGCATATCACCCGGGTACCTGAAGGAACCGTTTTAAAAATTGAGCGCATTGAAGATTATGCGATCGGAACATTCAAAGTAAAGTGGTTTGAGGTGGTCTATCAGGAAAAACGGGGATGGATTAGCATTTTTGATACCGACAGGAAACCTTAAGGAGGGGGAGTTATGGACCCACGCATCGATGAGCTGAATCGGGTGGCCGCCGAAATCGTTCAACAGGTCGAGGCCGCCGTTGATCGCTGGCGCAGCTTGCCGGAACAAGCTATAACCTTCCGCCCTTCAGAAGATGCCTGGTCGGTGAAGGAAATCATTGGTCATTTGATTGATTCGGCCTCCAACAACCATCAGCGTTTTGTCCGCCTTCAGCTGGTGGACAGGCTCGACTTTCCCGATTACGGGGACGAGAATGTAAACTGGGTCAAAATACAAAAATACCAGGTCCAGAAATGGGAGGAATTAATCGATCTGTGGCGTTATTTTAATCGTCACCTTGCCCATACCATCAGCTCGGTTGACCCAGCTTATCTTACCCACTTTTGGCAGGTCGATGCGGAAACCCGATTTACGCTTTTTGAATTGATGATCGATTATTTGCGCCATCTGGAGCTCCATCTAAATCAGATTGCTGAAACCTTAGAGGCGGCCACATAAAAGCAGCCTGTCTGGGGTATGCCCAATAGAGGAGCGCTTCGTTATTATAAAGCGCTTGTTTCGCTTTGGATCCCCCGGCTGAAGCTCTGGAACCCGAAGAATGATTAGAAACTGGTCTGTGGTTTTGAGATCACTTCCAAGAAGAATAGTGGGAATAAAAAAATGGTGTGTTTGCTGAAATGTAAATACGAGCTTAATCGGTTTCCGCTTTAATCTGTCCAATCATGGTTGCAAGCATT
>JASFIU010000369.1:0-5180 GCA_050122495.1 Desulfobacterales bacterium
TCCGGATGCAATTTTTTTGCAGCAAGCATTCAGCATGTCAAACAAATCAAGGTAATAGCGTTCAAAATCCATTTTTGTTTTCCTTTCTAATAAAAGGTCCTCAATTGCCAACCACCGAATCTGCGCATATCAAGAGCGCGAAAAAATATAATTTGCCAATCTCAGATGGGATAATTTATACCGCTTTTCATAATAATGTTCCGAACTGCGGAATTGCGGCATAAGTGGTTGTAGAAAAAACCGTTTGATTGTCAAACGTTTTTTTAACAACCACTAAGAAATATAACGTGTTTTTCAGCAGCGCGCAACACCGATAGAACTTATGAGGTAAAAAGAAAAGATCTAGTTTCGAGGGCCCGATATTTACAATACCAAATGAAGAGATTATATTAAGTAAATATACCCCCAATCGGACTGAACGCCGCTATCTGACCTGACCGCCCCTAACCTCGATGATCTAATTCGGCCTACACGCGATCCTGCAGGGCGTCCCATCAAAGAAATCATTATCGTCAGGGGGTTCATCCAGACCCAGCAGTCAGAACGGGATATGGGAGATTTAACATGCATAAAAAATATGTGTTCATCCTGATTTGTACATTGCTTATTTTTAGCCCTCCGGTTTTGGCCGATCAGAAACCTGAAGAAGTCCTGGATGCCGTCATCAAGGTAAAAGCAAGCATCCCCCAGGATGCAAGCACGGCACGGGTACTGGGAACCGAGCGCGAAGGGAACGGGGTGGTTATTGATGACAAGGGCCACATTCTCACCATCGGCTATCTGATTCTGGAAGCGGAGGCTATCGAAGTCATTGGCGCGCAGGGCGATCCGGTTAAAGCTCGCTTTGTCGCTTACGATTATAAAACCGGTTTCGGCCTTTTAAGGGCCGATCCGCCCCTGGCGGTTAAACCGCTGAAATTGGGCCAATCGTCACAGCTAAAAGCAGGCGATCCGATCCTGGTGGTCGGCTTCGGCGGAGCCGAAGCGGTTTTGGGCTCACGCGTCATCTCCCGGATGGAATTTGCCGGCTACTGGGAGTACCTGCTTGAAAATGCCATCTATACCACTCCTCCTTACCCCAACTACGGCGGCGCTGCCTTGCTCGATCACAATGGGCAGCTTCTGGGAATCGGATCGATTTACACCCAGGTTTCCATCCCGGGGGTGGGGGTTATGCCGTGTAATATGTCGGTTCCGATTGATCTCCTCAAACCGATCCTGGCCGATCTGATCGACAGCGGGCGCTCTTCGAAGTCAGCGCAACCCTGGCTGGGCGTCCACGCCGATGAAGCCCATGGGCGTGTCTTCATCATTCGCGTAACCCCCGGAGGACCCGCAGACAAAGCCGGCATTAAAGCCGGCGATATCATCCTGGGGGTAAACCAAAAACCTGTCAAAACACTGGCTGATTTTTTCCGTCAGGTCTGGGCCCTGGGACCTGCCGGCGTAAAAGTGCCGCTGAGCATCCTGAAGGAAACCCAGGTGCGCGATATCAGCGTAGAATCTGAAGATCGCTATCAGCGTTTACAGGTATCTCGCCAGCGTTAGCCGCAGGGCGGTTTCTAATTTGATTAGAGTCCATCTCAGAAAAGAAAAGCTTCGGTTCATTCCTTTTGAATCAGCTTTACGGGTGGTCGTTGACTCAGCAAGTTGCCGGGATGCGGATCAGAAAAATAAAAGGATTTGGGCCGGTTATATTGACTAACGGCTGCAAACCCGCTATCTATATTTTGGTCATCCGACATTATAAACTAAAATTATTTGAGAGTATTTCCATGCGCAAAATAATTCTTTTTAGCTTACTCGTAGCCGTTATGTTTGCGGGCGCCACCGGGCTGCAGGCCGCCGATTTAAAAGATGGCTTTTTCGATCTTGCCTGGAAAGCCGATCTGTCACAGACAGAAGGATTTAAAAAGATATCTGAAAATGTAAACGTCAGTTATTTTATAAACCCGAAACGCGCTTATAAAATTGCCGATGTAAAAATCATGGATGTGCTTTACGGCAGCTTTGCCAATCAATTTTTCGCCGTCTATATCAATATTGAAGCCATCGATGTTTTTGCCCAGCTTAGAAGGCATATCAACCAGAAGTACGGCTCGCCCAAACGAAAATTCATTAATATGGGCCAACCGGATCAACAAACAATTTACCAGTGGAAATATAAGAAAACAAAAATCAAGCTGAAAATCTACCGCGACCGGGAAAATATGAAAATGGCGTTTTACCACACCCCTTTATCAGTGAAGGTAAATGAAGAACAGCAGGAAGCTTTTCAGGAAACTGCAAGAAGATCGATCTTTCCCCTGGATGGAACCCGAATGCAGCGGGCGGAGGAGATGAGGGATCTGATGCGGTTTTAATATTCCCGGCATCGCCCCCCCTGAAAGATCAAGGCGCCTTTCCCTCCCGGGATACCAATTGAATCTTTTCCGTTATTTCATTTAAGATCAGCTCGACCCGGGCCTGCCGGATTTCCATAAATTCTTCCGGAAACCATTCCGCCGGCGCGGGCAGCAATGCCTGGCAAATGATCGGTATCATAAAACCGATAACCACCCCTAGAAGAATTGCCGTCGCTATCATTCCGGTGGTGTAGCCCAAATAATCACCTCTGTCGAAAAATAGCGTTGGTCTGAGCACCATCAGCAGATAGGTGCCCCCTGACGCCAGCAAAAAAAGAACAAGGGCTTTTCTGGATGAGCGTTTCTCCATGCGTTTATTATGTTTGTATTTGAGTTCTTCAATCTGGTTTTTAAATTTAATGCAATCCTGGGCGCGGTGCCACCGGAAAGCTCTTTCAGTCCACTCCTCACAAAAGTCTTCCGTCTGTTCGATGGCGGGGACAAAGATGATATCGAACGTCGTGCCCAACAGATAAAAAAAGACGCCCCCGATGAGCAAATAAAACAGAAGAAAAAGCTGCAGATGTTTCTCAAGAAAATTCATGTTAGCTAAATATAAACGTCATTCTGGTATTCGTCACCATGGCAGCTTAATTTTTTTTCAGGATGGTGTCGAGAGAAATTATCGAGTATTGGACCCGATGGTCCGAGTTGACACAATCGCCTCATTTTCATATGGTTTGAGGCAAAATGGTTTCAAAATCCCAGATCAGGTAGAACGGCATCATGCAATATGGCGCAATGAACTTTCCCATAAAACCGGTCGGCGAAGAACTTGAAGAGATCGCCGCCTTGGGATTCGATTATCTTGAACTGACGATGGACCCACCCCAGGCACACTATACCAGCCTGCGGCAGCAGATGGACTCAATTTTAGATGCTTTAAAATCGCATTCAATGAATGTTATCTGCCATTTGCCGACTTTTGTCTCCACCGCGGACCTGACAGAGAGCATCCGGGAAGCATCGCTGCAGGAAATGTTTCATTCACTGGAAGTTGCGGCTCAGCTCGGTTCCCAAAAGGTTGTTTTGCACCCCGGCCACATCGGCGGGCTGGGCGGCTATGTCATGGAGACTGCCCTGGCTTACGCCAACGAAAGTCTGGTTGCCATTATAAATCGGGCTCAGGACCTGGACCTGTGTGTTTGCCTTGAAAACATGTTTCCCAGATGCCGTTCATTTTTCAAGCCGGCGGATTTTGTCGAAATTTTGCATCGGTTTCCGAATCTCAAACTGACACTCGACACCGGCCATGCCAACATCGGCAATCCGAGCGGCCGACGCATTTTAGAATTTATCAAAAAATTCGGCCCCCGCATCGGTCATCTTCACGTCAGTGATAATTTCGGCGAGCGCGACGATCATATACCGGTGGGCGCCGGCAAAATCGATTTTTCAAAAATTATTAAGGCTCTTAAGAAATGCGGATACGACGACACCGCCACCCTGGAAATATTTTCCGAAGACCGCCGGGAACTGCAGGCCAGCCGGGATCGATTCGATGAAATGTTAAAAGACAGATGACAGACGACAGAATACAGAGGACAGATGATAAAAAGTCATGCGATTGTTGGCCGTTTTTGTCGAGAGATTTTCTGTCTTCTGTTATCTGACATCTGACTTCTGCTTTCTGTCCTCTGTTTTCTGACCTCTGATTTCTGACATCTGCTACTATAGGAAGGATAACCGAACATGGCATTTTTAATCATCCCAACGGACATCAAAGTGAGCTCCTGGGTGAAACATTTCAGCATGCTGGAACCGGGCATCGATATCCGCATCTGGCCGGAGGTCGGCAATGCCGCTGATATTGAGTTTGCTTTTTCTTGGAGCCATCCGCAGGGTGAATTTAAGAAATATAAAAATCTAAAATGCATCGCATCCCTGGGTGCCGGTGTGGATCACATTCTGCGCGACCCCGATCTGCCCACAGGTGTGCCGGTCACGCGGGTGGTAGAACCTTCCATGGCGCAGTCGATGAGTGAATACGCCGTATTAAGTGTACTCAACTACTGCCGCCAGTTTGATTCCTTGCGTGCCGCTCAGTCTCAAAAAAAGTGGCAGCCCCGCATACCGCTGCTGGCCGCCGATATGCGTATTGGCATCATGGGCCTGGGGCAGCTGGGCAAAGATGCAGCTAAGAAACTAAGCTACCTGGGCTTCCCCGTGACCGGCTGGAGCCGGACACCAAAAGAAATCCAGGGGGTAAACTGTTTGGCCGGTGAAGCGGCGCTGGGTGATTTTCTATCTCAGAGCCGTATCCTGATCTGCATGCTGCCGCTGACTCCCAAAACACAGGGCATCTTAAACCATAAGACATTTGATAAACTGCCGGCCGGCGCCTATGTGATCAATGTGGCCCGGGGACAGCATCTGATTGAAAAAGATCTGCTCGCAGCCCTGGATTCAGGGCAACTGGCCGGCGCCTGTCTGGATGTATTTGAGGTCGAGCCCCTGCCCGCTGACCACCCGTTCTGGAGCCACCCCAAAATTATCGTCACGCCCCATATTTCCAGTCTGACCTATCCCAAAGCCGTGGCACCGCAGATCATCGAAAATTACCGGCGCACCAAAGCCGGCAAGCCCCTGCTGAATGTCGTTGATATCAAGCGGGGTTATTAGAAATGAACCTGAATCGGGATTTCAGACTTTCATAATCAGCTTGAGAAATCTGCACCCAGGGTGTGGAGGCTCTAAACTGAACCGAGGATTTTGCGTCCGGGGAAAAGAATTTGCCGGACTGAAGGTAGGGTTTTTTGAGCCGGTATTTAAACT
>JASFIU010000370.1:0-5160 GCA_050122495.1 Desulfobacterales bacterium
AAAAAGGGAGACGGCCGATGCATGTATCTCTGATCCGTCTCCCCTTTTTTGCTGCCGGAACCTCTATTTTATTTTCTTATTTCTGGATAAGTCCTGACACCTGACACCCGACACCTGAAACCCGGGTACCGGTTACCGAACCAACCGCTTTACGTTGGGAACTTCCAGGTTCGAAGCGTCAACTTGCCAGGCGCCCTTGGCATTCTGCTGACCTTTGAGCAGCCCCTGCTGTAACCACTCCATGACGCCATTCTCGGTTAGATAGGTCATGTCGGCGAATTCAGCAACTGAAAAAGACTTCGCTGCTTTTGTTGACTTCGGTGCTGCTTTTTTCTTCGGCGCCGCTGCTTTTTTAGCTGGAGCCGCAGCTTTTTTAGCCGGCGCGGCAGCCTTTTTAGCCGGAGCAGCGGTTTTTTTGGCCTTGGCGCCCACTTTTTTAGTCTTTGCAGCCCCTTTTGCCGGAGATTTTTTTGAAGGTTTTTTTTGCTCTTTTTTTGCCATCTTTGATTGATCCTCCTCCGTAGTAGTTAGTTAGCTGAATACCAAAAATCATCTTAATCCGGTTTTGAAATGGACTTACGACCAGATAAATTCACATTCTATTATTTTGATGTCAAGGGAAAATATAATAAACGTATTTTAGGTTGTTTTAGTTGATTAAATATTAACCATCTAATTTAACGAGGAATTTCGATGGTCCCTATTGAACCAGCGACCCAATTCATTCTACATTATTCAAACAAATTTTTAACTTTCTCTTTTAGCACTTTTCCCATTGAATTCCTTGGCAGCTCTTTAACAAAAACCACCTCTTTGGGGCATTTCCAGACGTGAAGCTGACTTTTACAATGTGCGCGAATATCTTCGGGTTTAATCTTCGAATTGGTCTTTGTCACCACAGCGGCAACGACTTTTTCGCCCCAGCGTTCATCCGGAATTCCGACCACGGATGATTCAACCACATCCTCAAGCTGGTTGATAATAACTTCGACCTCTTTGGGCG
Source organism: Desulfobacterales bacterium (assembly GCA_050122495.1). Taxonomy (GTDB): domain Bacteria; phylum Desulfobacterota; class Desulfobacteria; order Desulfobacterales; family JAHEIW01; genus JAHEIW01. The sequence goes on from JASFIU010000370.1 coordinate 1,004, forward strand.
AGATATTTTCTCCGCCTGAGATGATGATATGTTTGATGCGGTCAGTCAGATAATAATAACCGTCTGTATCAATGTTTCCCAGATCACCGGTTCTGAACCAGTCCTGTTCGAATGCTTCAGCGGTTTCTTCAGGTTTGCACCAGTAACCGGGGCTGACGCCCGGGCCCTTGAGCCAGATCTCACCGGTTTGGCCGGGGGGCACATCCACCCCGGTGTCGGGATCCACAATTCTGACGTCAAGATCCGGCAAAGGGTAACCGATGGACCCCGGTTTGCGTTGGCCCCTGAGCGGGTTTGAAAAATTCATGCCCGTTTCGGTCATGCCTTCGCGTTCAACCGGCTCCTTGCCGAATGTCTTATGGATGCGTTCAAAATCCCGGGGCAGTAGAGGGGCCGACCCGGACGTCCAGAGGCGCATGTGGTCGACGTCCAAACTTTTATCCTCTAAATATTCCATCAACTTAGTGTACATCGAGGGAACTGCCATAAATACCGTGCAGGAGGATTGCGCCTCTTTATTCCCCAAAACCGCTATGACCCCTGCGGGTGAAAATTGATCCAGCATGACTACATGGGCGCCGACCAGCAAAGCGGTGTGCAGCGCAAAGCACAACCCATGCACATGAAAAAAGGGCAGGGCATGACAGAGCACATCTTTTTCACTGATTTCCCAGACCCGAATGACGTTCCGGCTGTCATGGACCAGATTTTTTTGTGTCAGAACGGCCCCTTTGGGTTTCCCGGTGGTGCCGGAGGTATAGATAATCAGGCCCGGATCATCCGGTTGAACTTCAAATCGGGCATATTTTTGCGGCGCTGAGCGGAAAAAATCTAGATCCTGATAGGGCTTTTGGGTATCAACGACCAGGGGGGTGAAACGGGAATCGATCTCTGCGATGAGCGCCTTTTTTTCCGGTTCGCATAAGATTATTTTAGGGTCGGCATCGTGCAGCAGGTAATCCAGCTCCGATTTTTTGAAGCCCGGGTTCAGGGGCACGGAAATGGCGCCGATGTTTTGCAGAGCGAGATGGGCGGTTACAAATGCCAGGGATTTTTGGATGCACAGAATGACTCTGTCGGACTTTGTGACCCCCAAATCCTGAAAAGCGCGGGCCATCCGGTTTGAATCCTGCTGCAATTGAAGATAGGAAATCTCCGTCTCGATTTCACCGGACCGCAAAAACGTGATGGCCTTCTTTTTTTTATGCTTTAAAAAGGAATCCGCGAAACAATCCCGCAAAGATTCAGCACCCATACCTGTCGCCTTTGTATCTGGAAAGAAGCGTTCGGGTTTAGACCGGTACCCGCTGAACCGCCAGCATGGTCACGTCATCGGCCCGGGGCGCAATGTCAATAAAATCGAACAAATTGGTTTTGATTCGATCCAGCGTTTCAGCGGCCGATTTAAATTGCTGGGTCAGCAATGATTGCAAACGATCCCGGGTGTAAAATTCATCTTTTGGGGACCGCGCTTCGGTCACGCCGTCGGTGTAGCCCACCAAAAGATCACCCGGTTCAAGTCTAATCTGCTGGGTTTTGAAAGTGATGTCGGGCATCAGGCCCACCGCCGGCCCGGTGGGTTTCAGCAGTTCTTTGATACGGCCGGCGTTGATGACATAAAGCGGCTCGTGACCACCGTTGACATATGTCAGAATGCCGCTTGATGGATTCAGCACCCCAAAAAATAAAGTGGCATACATGCATTCCCGGCCGTGGATGTGGGCGATGTAGTTATTGGTAGAAGATACCGCCCCAAGGCGGGCGATTTGGTCATTTTCGGATGAGGCTATCGTTTCAATGTTACTTGGGGCCGAGGCGATTTGAGTCAACTCCGGTCCGGTACAGTATATCGACTGTTCGGCAAAAACCCTTATCAGGCTTCGAAACAGCGCCATATATAAGGCCGAGCCAACGCCTTTATCACACACATCCGCAATTACAAGACCCACATTTTCATCCGGAAGCACAAAGACATCATAGAAATCACCGGAGACCTGGCCGGCCGGATAAAAACAGGTGGCGATTTCCCAGTTGGGCAGTTTTGGAATCTGGCTGGGTAGAAACTCGCGCTGAATTTCGCGGCCTTTTTCCAGTTCAAATTCAATTTTCTTGACGCTTTCCCACTCCCGCAGTCCCTCAACCATTTTGTTGAAGTTCTTCGAAAGTGCGCCGATTTCATCTGCGGTAGTGACCGGCGCTAGATTCGTCAGATCCCCTTTGGCCACATCAGCTGAAATTTGAGAAAGGTTTTCAATCGGTCGCGCAATCTTGCGGGCAAAGTAATATCCCAGAAAACGGGACAGCACCAATGAAATAATGAAAATGAGAATAATCCATTTCGCTTCTCTTTTCATAATTCCGGCGAAGCTTTCACTATCGATACCAATTTTGAGAAAATAGGTGTTCAGGTCATTTTCTCCGGTGACATTGACAAACAAAGCGTGTTCATCATCCGTGCGCGCCATCAGACCGGGTTTTACAAAATGCCGCTTGAGATTGCGGTCCAGCCTTTCTGAAAAGGAACTTTGTGCCGGATTGAGGTGCAGCACCTTATTATCGTCAAAAAATATTCGGTACCATAATTTGTCGCCGGCTTCCTTTGCATAAATAGAGATATCGGAAACCGTGTAAAAACTGGACGAAAGATTGGCCAGTAGATTGAACAGCTTTCCCAATTCGGGGTTGGATTTGCCGACTCTTTTCCATAGAAAGTCGGGCACCTGCGCCGAGTCCATCAACGAAAACTGGTGATTGATTAATTGACTGGTCGAATGAATGAAATGTTTGCGGGTGCCGCCGATGTAAAGCATCGACGTGATAAAAAATACAATCAAACCGAAAATCAGAAAATAAAACGTAATCCTTCTGGCAACCGAAGGCTTCCAGAACCGACAGTACGATTTAAGATGTTCTACGGGTTTCATATGGTTTTTCCTTATAATCAGGTTTAGCGCCTTGTTCTTTTACCCGTTAGCCAGTTTGCCGTTTATAAAAAATAATATTAGGCATAATTCCTTTATTGACGGGCCAAACTGGCTCGACCGGCCAACCTAAAAAGATGATCATTTATTATAAAGATAGTTTCAGCTTTTAATGCTTGTTTAAAATTAAATTTCTTAATGACAGATATAGCACACCCGGCATTTTAAGGTAAATGAGTTTACTTTAAAATGATATGAAAAAATTGTAAAAAAATGTATCTGCCATAAATTAGGTTGACGGCACCCGATTTAATGCATACAAAAAAATCACCGCCAAAAAAGCATCGACTCCATGCCGAAGCAGTAAACCGCTTACCAAAAAAGAACTCGATCATTGCATTGAAAACTGGCTGGCTGAAAAATGGGATTGCCATATTGATTTCGAGATCGGTGATGCCGTCAACAAGTTACAGCGGCTTAACCTGATCCGGCAGGGCGGCGCAAGCCTGCGGGCCGCGCCCCTGGGCGAAGCCGAGCAGCAGCTTGATTCTACCTGCGATGATTTTTTCACGTATAATCTGTCTGATTAGGTTTGCCAGTTGGCCGGTTTCCCGTTTCCCGTTTAAACAGGAATTTATATCTAATTCTATTTTGACGGGCTCAACGGGCCAACGGGCTCAACCGGACAACCTGATTTGGGGAGGATTACCATGAACGAATATGAAAAACTGGGGGCATTTTATCTGGGCAAAGAATATGACATGGCGTCGCGCAAGCGCGGGGACGGTCTGCTATTGTATGATTCGAAAGACCTGACGACTCACGGGGTGATCATCGGAATGACCGGAAGCGGTAAAACCGGGCTGGGGATTGCACTTTTGGAAGAGGCGCTGATCGATAACATACCGGTGATCGCCATCGACCCCAAAGGCGATTTGACCAACTTGGTGCTCAACTTTCCGCAGCTGCGGGCCCAGGACCTGCGCCCGTGGGTCAATGAACAGGACGCCCTGAATGCCGGGCTGACGCCGGAACAGTTTGCCGCCAAACAGGCGGATCTCTGGCGCAAGGGCCTGGGCGGCTGGGGGCAGGATCCGGAGCGCATCGCCCGCTTGCAGGCAGCGGCGGACTTCGCCGTTTATACACCGGGCAGCAGTGCCGGGCTGCCGGTCAGCGTGCTGCGCAGCTTTGCGCCGCCGCCGGCCCATGTCATGCAGGATATGGATATGCTGCGCG
>JASFIU010000371.1:0-5158 GCA_050122495.1 Desulfobacterales bacterium
AGGGAACTGTTCGCTGTCGGGCATCGGGTGGTACACGGCGGGGAAGAATTTAAGGAACCGACGCTTATCGATAAAAAAGTAATCGACACCATTCGCAAACTAATCCCGCTGGCCCCCCTGCACAATCCGGCTAATCTGCTGGGTATTGAAGTCGCCATGCAAAGTGCGCCGCAGGTGCCCCAGGTGGCCGTGTTTGATACGGCCTTTCACCAGTCGATTCCGGCGCACGCATTTCGCTATGCCATCCCTCAGGAGCTTTATGATTCTCATCATGTTCGCCGCTACGGCTTCCACGGTACATCTCACCATTATGTCGCTAAACAGGCCGCAAAATTAATGAACCGTCCCTTGAATTCGCTAAATTTGATTACCTTGCACCTGGGCAACGGTGCCAGTGCAACCGCTGTTAAAGAGGGTGTCAGTATTGACACATCCATGGGTATGACACCCCTTGAAGGACTTATTATGGGGACCCGTAGCGGTGATATCGACCCGGCAATCATATTTTACCTTAAGAGAAAGACCGGCCTGGCCAGAGATGATGTGGAAACCTTGCTTAACAAAGAAAGCGGTCTAAAAGGTATCTGCGGTGTCAATGACATGCGCCAAATTGAAGAACTCGCCCAAAACGGAAATTCCCAGGCCCAACTGGCCGTCGAAATGGTATGCTACCGCATCAAAAAATATATCGGCGCCTATCATGCCGTCCTGGGCCGACTCGATGCGCTTATTTTTACGGCGGGAATTGGTGAAAAGTCTCCGTTGATTCGGGCCGGGGTCTGTCAGGGGCTGTCGCATCTGGGTATTGAGATTGATTCTGAGAAGAATAATAAGCAGTCGGAAAAAGCTTTTGAGATTCAAACGCGGGGCAGCACTGTCAAGATCCTCGTTATTCCCACCAACGAAGAACTCGAAATCGCCGAACAGACGCTCGCGTGCATTCAAAACTTATCGAAGTTGCGATAGATCATACAACGAAACTTACAAACTTAGAGAAGTCCTATATTTATTAAAAAATACTTGCTTCTAAAAGCAAAAGAAAATATGAGTCGTGGTACGGGAATCTTAACGCTAAAATGATTGTTGAGAATAGGAGATCAGAGATGATGACGAAGAATATCATTCATAAATTCGAACGCCTCATCGTTCTGGCCCTACTTTTGATGATGATGGTCGCCTTGCTGGCCTCAACTGTCGAACTCGCCATCATCCTGGTTCAACAGCTTCTAATACCTCCATTGCTTCTCTTGGACGTTAAGGAGATGCTGACGGTATTCGCTTTTTTTCTCATGGTCTTGATTGGTCTGGAATTAGTTCAAACCACGAAAATGTACCTCGAGGAAGATGTTTTTCATGTTGAGGTAGTGGTCCTGGTCGCCATAATCGCGGTTGCGAGAAAGATCATAATTATTGACTACTATGAGATATCGTTTGAAATGCTGTTCGGCGTAGCCGCACTTATGATCGCGCTTTCTATCGGTTATTTCCTATTGAAGAAAGCCACTATGCCTTGCCCCAAAGAAGATGGTGCAGATCCCGAACAGGACCCGGAAGCAAACTAAAGCTAGTGACCGATCCGTTTTTGTCGCAGTTGGTCAACAGGTCCTCCAACTCCGCAGAAGGTTCTTCCTCGAGACAATCTTCGTAAATACCTTTGGCCAAATCCGATGTTCTCCGCCGGGTCACAATTTCGGTCCGGCCTTTGTCCAACCCCCTGCGCACCAAATCTTTCTGGTAAGGTTGACATCTAAATATAAGTAGCGTGATGGGTTGTTAACTGCGACTTTCGAGAAGATTGCCGAAATTTTCTACATTATTGACAATTAATTCTGAGGAAGTATATTTAGCCAAGTTTGCTTTTCTTCCACGCTTTTCCGTATGCTAATAGACTGTGATATTTGGATTCAATCTCCCGTTGCAGCCAAACGCTAACGCCGTTGGCTCGGCTGTCCACAATTTCATTTGAATGATGGCGGATGCTGGCACCGATCAAAATTTTTCCATACATTTGCCAAATTGGATTCTAACAACCATAAAACCGTTCACAGAGAGAAAAGAGGAGACCGCAAATCATGTTCCCAGAGCTAACCCGTCACACACGTGTGCTGGAGATTGTCGGTGATACGATCCGGGTAAAGGCAGAGGGGGCCGCTTTTGGCGATCTCGCCATCGTCGAGAATGTCGATGGCGAAACCTCCCAGGCAAAAGTGGTCGAACTCGACCGTGATATCGTCAGCCTGCAGGTATTCGCAGGTAGCAAGGGGCTATCCACCGAAGCCGGTGTGCGGTTCCTGGGCCATCCCCAGAATGTGACCTATTCGGACAATATTTTAGGACGGATTTTCAAGGGGTCCGGGGAACCTTTTGATGACGGCCCCGATCTATCTTCGGATCCCAAAATCGAGGTCGCCGGCCCCACCGTGAATCCGATGATGCGCGTGATGCCCGATAAAATGATTCAAACCGAAGTTCCCATGATCGATCTGTTTAACTGCCTGGTTGAAAGCCAGAAGATCCCGATCTTTTCGGTGGCGGGCGAACCCTATAACGAGTTGCTGGCGCGCATCGGTTTTCAGGCCGATGCAGACATCGTGGTTTTTGGCGGGCTCGGACTGATTTTTGATGATTACCACTTCTTCAAGACCGCTTTCGAGGAGCATGGTGTTTTTCACCGAACGGTCATGTATATCAACCTAGCCGCCGACCCGATTGTCGAACGCCTGTCGATTCCGGATATGGCCCTGGCCGTAGCTGAAAAGTACGCGGTGGAGCAAGATAAACGGGTACTGGTGCTGCTGACGGATATGACCGCTTATGCGGATGCCATGAAGGAAATCGGCATATCCCTGGAGCGCATTCCGGCCGCCCGCGGCTACCTCGGCGATCTGTACACTCAGCTGGCCATGCGCTATGAGAAAGCCTGTGATTTCAAAGGGGCCGGCTCGGTAACCATCCTCACAGTGACGACGATGCCCGGCAATGATGTCACCCATCCGGTGCCGGACAACACCGGCTACATCACCGAGGGCCAGTTCTACCTGCATGATGGCTATATCGATCCCTTCGGCTCCCTGTCGCGCCTGAAGCAGCATGTAATCGGTAAGGCGACCCGTGAAGATCACAGCCAGATTATGAACACGATGATACGCTTTTTTTCCAATGCGCTCGAAGCCGAAAAAAAGCAGGCCATGGCCTTCGAGCTGTCCCCCTTCGATGAAAAACTGCTAAAATTCGGGCGTCTTTTCCGGGAACGGTTTATGGATATTCGGGTTTCCATGCCGGTGATTGAGGCACTGGATCGCTGCTGGGAAACACTGGCCGAGTGTTTTGAAAGCCAGGAACTGCTTATGAAACAGGACTTAATCGACAAATATTTTCCGGAGGAAAAAGCGAGCACCGATTAAATCTTTAAGGCTTTTTGGCTTGCAATATATTGGGTAGAAACTGGATGTTTCACGTCAGGTGTCGGGTTACCGTATTCACATTTCCTGCTTCCAAAACCACAAATCCGAACGTTAAACACCGGAACCTGCGAAATTAATCAGTTATGCTTTCAAAGCATATCCCAGTGGGAGCGCAAATTCAGCAAAGGCGGTAACCGGACTCCCGCCCGGGGGCGTATCTAAAGTTCGGATGATGCCGAAAAATCACGGCTTTTTAAAGGGTATTCGTTATGGCAAAACTGTCATTGAGCAAAAGTGGGCTTCAGAAGCAACGCGAAGATATGCGCTTATATGAGCGGGTGCTGCCATCGCTGGACCTAAAACGGATGCAGATTAGCGGCGAACTAAAGCGCGCCCGTCAGCAGCTGGTCGAAGCAGAGGCCGAGGTGGAAAAGCTGAATGATCGGGTCGCGGAACAGCTGCCGATGCTTGCGAACCGGGAAATCGATGTTTCCGGTTTGGTTCAAGTGGAATCCTTACGGATCGAGGAGGAGAATTTGGTGGGTGTCAAACTCCCGAAACTGGTGGAGATTAAATGCCGTGTTGCCGAGTATTCCATGCTGGCAAAACCCCATTGGGTGGATATGCTGGTCGAACAGCTCAAGCAAATGGTTGAACAGAAAACCAGAGTTCAGGTGGCGGCCGAACGGGTGCGCTTACTGGAGCGGGCCGAGCGCAAGGTCACCCAGCGGGTGAATCTCTTCGATAAAATTTTGATCCCCACAGCCAAGAAAAATATCCAAAAGATTCAGATATATTTAGCCGACGCCGAGCGCGCCGCCGTCGTCCGCTCTAAAATTACAAAAAGAATGAGAAAAAGGCTATCAACATAAGAGCGTTAATGATTATGGGTTATTCGCTATTAGAGCCTGATGATCGATTTTTTCCTTAAACCGATTAACCAACAACAAATAACGAATGACTCCCGAAGGGACACAGCAGCATGAGCATCGTATCGCTGGTAAAAGTGACCTTTTATGGCCACACAGATGACCGGCAGCAGACCTTATCCGATTTGCAAAAATTCGGCTGTCTGCACCTGATTCCGCTGGCCCCCGAGCAGGAGGCCCTGCACACCACAGGCGGGCCTTCTTCACGCTCACGGGAAGCCTTGCGCTTTCTCACAAGCTGTCCGAATCGGCGGCGGCAGGTACGGGATCCTGAAAAATTTTTCGCCCGTGCGACCGAACAGAAAGCACTGGCGCTAATCGAAAAAATTCAAGACCTGGAGGCTGAAAGGGATTTCCTGATAGGCCGGATTGAAAATCTGAGACCCTGGGGAGACTTTTCGTTTCCGCCGCGAGAAGCGCTTAGCAATCTGAGATTGTGGTTTTATATCGTCCCGCATAAGGACATGAAACACGTTGAAGCCACGGATCTCATCTGGGAAGTGATATTCCGCGACAACCGATTTTGCTATGTGGCGGTGATTTCTGAAAATGTACCGGAAGGCATGCCGGTGGAACGCGTTCGCACCGGCGCCAAATCCCTTTCACAATTGGAAGATCGGCTGGAAGAGGTTGAACTCGAGCTGGAGGATCTGCAGGCGGAGCGCGCCGGTCTGACCCGCTGGTGCACCCTATTTGCCCGTAATATTGATCGACTGGAGGATTTAGCCGCCTTAAAGGATGCGGCCGAGCAGACCTATGCCGAAGATCCCGTATTTGCGCTGCAGGCCTGGACGCCTGAAAATACGATACCCCGCTTGCAACAAT